>NZ_KV806610.1:0-358 GCF_001811765.1 Streptococcus sp. HMSC076H09
AGGGTCAGCGGTTCGATCCCGTTAACTCCCATAGGTCCCGTAGTGTAGCGGTTATCACGTCGCCCTGTCACGGCGAAGATCGCGGGTTCGATTCCCGTCGGGACCGTAGACTCGTTAGCTCAGTTGGTAGAGCAATTGACTTTTAATCAATGGGTCACTGGTTCGAGCCCAGTACGGGTCATTTAGAAATGCGGGTGTGGCGGAATTGGCAGACGCACCAGATTTAGGATCTGGCGCTTAACGGCGTGGGGGTTCAAGTCCCTTCACCCGCATTAGTAGATTGCCGGCTTAGCTCAGTTGGTAGAGCATCTGATTTGTAATCAGAGGGTCGCGTGTTCAAGTCATGTAGCCGGCATTA
>NZ_KV806611.1:0-611 GCF_001811765.1 Streptococcus sp. HMSC076H09
AGGGTCGCGTGTTCAAGTCATGTAGCCGGCATTACAATTTTATAGGATAAATAGTGTCTTTAGTGCGAACGTAGTTCAGTGGTAGAACATCACCTTGCCAAGGTGAGGGTCGCGGGTTCGAACCCCGTCGTTCGCTTGTTAGAGGCCGGGGTGGCGGAACTGGCAGACGCACAGGACTTAAAATCCTGCGATGGTAAACATCGTACCGGTTCGATTCCGGTCCTCGGCATATAATATTTAGCACCCTTAGCTCAACTGGATAGAGTACCTGACTACGAATCAGGCGGTTAGAGGTTCGACTCCTCTAGGGTGCATATTTTTCGGGAAGTAGCTCAGCTTGGTAGAGTACTTGGTTTGGGACCAAGGTGTCGCAGGTTCGAATCCTGTCTTCCCGATGGATATATTTTTATGGCGGTGTAGCTCAGCTGGCTAGAGCGTCCGGTTCATACCCGGGAGGTCGGGGGTTCGATCCCCTCCGCCGCTATTTATTTTATTGAGACTTTGGACCTTTAGCTCAACTGGTTAGAGCACTCGGCTCATAACCGAGCGGTCGTAGGTTCGAGTCCTACAAGGTCCATATTTTTTGTTATATGGAGGATTACCCAAGTCCG
>NZ_KV806612.1:0-2520 GCF_001811765.1 Streptococcus sp. HMSC076H09
ACCATATTTTGTTTCGCAGGAAGTCTATTGAAGACATCATTGATACTGGACGTACATTAAAATACCTTCGAGATATGTTTAAGTATCGCCAAGCTAACTCTGTCAAAGTTGCAACCCTTTTTGATAAGCCAGAAGGGCGATTGGTAGATATTGATGCTGATTACGTTTGTTACGATATCCCAAATGAATTTATTGTGGGATTCGGTTTAGACTATGCTGAAAACTATCGTAACTTACCTTATGTTGGTGTGTTAAAAGAAGAAATTTACTCAAAATAGAAAAAAGGTACTCTCTTAAACTATGAAAAATAATAAAAATAATGGTTTTCTGAAAAATTCCTTTATTTACATATTATTGATTATTGCGGTTATTACAACCTTTCAATACTATTTAAAAGGAACTAGCTCTCAAAACCAGCAAATTTCTTATACAAAACTTGTTAAACAATTAAAAGCTGGAGAAATTAAGTCTATCTCATACCAGCCAAGTGGTGGTGTTGTTGAAGTTAGTGGGACATATAAGAAAGCCAAAACAATTAAATCAGCTAATAGTTTTACTTTTTTAGGTGGTAGTGTTGCTACTAAAGTTACAGGATTTAATTCTGTTATACTACCAAATGACTCTTCAATAAAATCTCTTGTTAGCGCTGCTGAAGAAAATAACACTAATATTCAGGTCAAACATGAAAGTTCAAGTGGGACATGGATTTCTTATATTGCCAGTTTTTTACCTTTAGTTATCATGATTGGTTTCTTCATGATGATGATGAACCAAGGCGGTGGCGCTCGTGGTGCCATGAGCTTTGGTAAAAATAAAGCAAGATCATCTAGTAAAGATGAGGTTAAAGTTCGATTTTCGGATGTTGCTGGAGCAGAGGAAGAAAAGCAAGAATTAATAGAAGTCGTTGACTTCCTTAAAGATCCTAAACGATATAAATCTCTAGGTGCCCGAATTCCAGCAGGGGTTCTATTAGAAGGACCTCCAGGGACAGGTAAAACCCTATTAGCAAAAGCTGTTGCCGGTGAAGCAGGGGTTCCATTCTTTAGTATTTCCGGTTCAGATTTTGTTGAAATGTTTGTCGGTGTTGGAGCTAGTCGAGTACGCTCTTTGTTTGAAGATGCTAAAAAAGCTGAACGTGCTATTATTTTCATTGATGAAATTGATGCTGTTGGACGTCGACGTGGAGCTGGTATGGGTGGCGGAAACGATGAACGTGAACAAACGCTCAACCAACTTTTAATTGAAATGGATGGTTTTGAAGGAAACGAAAGTATTATCGTTATCGCTGCTACCAACCGTAGTGATGTGTTAGATCCCGCATTACTGCGTCCAGGACGTTTTGATAGAAAAGTTCTAGTTGGACAACCTGATGTAAAAGGTCGTGAAGCAATTCTGAGAGTACATGCTAAAAATAAACCATTAGCAGATAATGTTGACTTAAAAGTAGTAGCTCAACAAACCCCAGGATTTGTTGGTGCTGATTTGGAGAATGTTCTCAATGAAGCTGCTTTAGTTGCTGCGCGACGAAATAAAAAAGTTATTGATGCTTCAGATATTGATGAAGCAGAAGACCGTGTAATTGCTGGTCCTTCTAAAAAAGATCGTACTATTTCTGAAAGAGAAAGAGCTATGGTTGCTTACCATGAAGCTGGGCACACAATTGTCGGTTTGATTCTTTCAAATGCGCGAGTTGTTCATAAAGTTACTATCGTACCACGTGGTCGTGCAGGTGGATATATGATTGCTTTACCTAAAGAAGATCAAATGCTTCTTTCAAAAGATGATATGAAAGAGCAATTAGCAGGTCTTATGGGAGGACGTGTAGCGGAAGAAATTATTTTCAACGCTCAGACAACAGGTGCCTCAAATGACTTCGAACAAGCCACTGCTATGGCCCGCGCTATGGTAACTGAATATGGTATGAGCGAGAAACTTGGACCAGTTCAATACGAAGGCAACCACGCAATGATGGCTGGTCAAATGTCACCTGAAAAATCATATTCTGCTCAAACTGCACAACTTATTGATGATGAAGTTCGTCACCTTCTTAATGAAGCACGTAATAAGGCAGCTGATATTATCAACGAAAACCGTGATACTCATAAATTAATTGCAGAAGCCCTCTTAAAATATGAGACTCTTGATGCTGCTCAGATTAAATCGATTTTTGAGACAGGTAAAATGCCTGAGACAGAAAATGATGAAGATAAAGCAAGAGCGTTATCATACGATGAAATCAAAGAAAAAATGCAAGAAGAAGATAAAAAATAAGTCATCATATATTTTTAAAGAACTTTATAAATTTCAAATACCCTTCAAATTTAGATAAAATTTGAAGGGTATTTTTTATGAAGATGAAGTTTAAATTTGTGAATTAAGAAGATGAAATATGAACATGACAACGGTAAAAATGCTATCCATTCAACAAGTATAGAAGGTTAGTTACTATAAATAATATTAACTTTTTAAAAATAAAAGAAAAAATGCAAAAATAGTATTGACAGGAAGTAGAAATATTTA
>NZ_KV806613.1:0-243 GCF_001811765.1 Streptococcus sp. HMSC076H09
AAAGTCCCTTGCCTTACCGCTTGGCTATACCCCATGAAAAGGCGAGTGATGGGAATCGAACCCACGAATGTCAGAGCCACAATCTGATGTGTTAACCACTTCACCACACCCGCCATATTAGAAAAAACACGGGCAGTAGGAATCGAACCCACACTGAAGGTTTTGGAGACCTTAGTTCTACCTTTAAACTATGCCCGTTTACTATGGAGAGAGAGGGATTCGAACCCCCGAACCCGAAGGAGC
>NZ_KV806614.1:0-154464 GCF_001811765.1 Streptococcus sp. HMSC076H09
CGCCGCCAACGCGATGTTGAGAACAAGAGCCAAGTAGGTCAACTTATAGAGAAAAATCCACTTCTTTCAAAGTCAACTGTATCTAGAGAAAATAATCACTCTAGTCAAGGTGACTCTAACAAACAGTCATTCTCTAAAAAAGTATCTCAGGTTACTAATGTAGCTAATAGACCGATGTTAACTAATAATTCTAGAACAATTCCAGTGATAAATAAATTACCTAAAACAGGTGATGATCAAAATGTCATTTTTAAACTTGTAGGGTTTGGTTTAATTTTGTTAACAAGTCTCTGCGGTTTGAGACGCAATGAAAATTAAGTATAATCAACCATTTAGTAACTATTATAATGATATATGCAATCAATAAAAAGGAATCGGATACGAGATTCCTTTTTATAATTAGGTTGGTTAGGGTGACTTTTTTCATTTGGCTATTCTTGAAAGTTTATAAAAATGTAGTATAATAGTCACATTAAAATGTTTTGAAAATATTGATGAACAACATCAACAAATAGAGGTCATTATATGGGATATACCGTTGCTATCGTAGGTGCTACAGGTGCCGTAGGAACACAAATGATTCGTCAATTAGAACAATCGAATTTACCAATAGAACAAGTGAAACTTTTATCATCAAGTCGCTCAGCAGGTAAGATTTTACATTTTAAAGATGAGGCTATACGTGTTGAAGAGACAACTAAAAAATCATTTTACGATGTTGATATTGCCTTGTTTTCAGCTGGTGGATCTATTTCAGCAAAGTTCGCTCCTTATGCAGTAAAGTCTGGAGCAGTTGTAGTAGATAACACGTCATATTTTCGTCAGAATCCTGATGTTCCACTAGTTGTTCCTGAAGTAAATGCTCATGCCATGATTGGTCATAATGGTATCATAGCTTGCCCCAATTGTTCTACTATTCAAATGATGATTGCTTTAGAGCCCATTCGTCAAAAATGGGGGATAGAGCGTGTTATAGTTTCCACCTATCAAGCTGTTTCGGGTTCAGGTGCACGTGCTGTTGAAGAAACTAAGGAACAGTTGAGACAAGTTTTAAATGATAACCTTTCACCTGATCAATTAATTGCAACGGTCTTGCCATGTTCTAGCGATCAAAAACATTATCCTATCGCATTCAATGCATTACCTCAAATTGATATTTTTACTGATAATGATTATACGTACGAAGAAATGAAAATGACTTTGGAGACAAAGAAAATTATGGAAGATGCTACTATTAAGGTTTCAGCTACCTGCGTCCGCATTCCCGTTTTATCGGGTCATTCTGAGTCTATTTATATTGAGACGAAAGAATTAGCCTCAATCTCTGAAATTAAAAAGGCTATTGCAAATTTTCCTGGTGCCGTCCTACAAGACCTTCCATCTCAGCAAATTTACCCTCAAGCGATTAATGCTGTAGGCCATAGGGAGACCTTTGTTGGTCGTATTCGAAAAGACCTTGATCAAGAAAATGGTGTTCATATGTGGGTAGTTTCAGATAATCTACTGAAGGGGGCAGCTTGGAATTCTGTTCAAATCGCAGAAACATTGCATAAGAATGGGCTGGTTAAACCAGCGAAAGAGTTAAAATTTGAATTAATATAGAAGAATATGACATTGCTTAATACTTATACTGACTTCTAGTGATATTAATTTTTCATCAATATCAGGTAAAACACTTGACAAATTATGAAAACATTTGCATAATGAAATTAACAAATGAAAATGATTGCAAATCGTTTTAACATTGTTTCCACATTAAGGAGGGGCTCTTATGCAAATCATCAAACGTGATGGACAGATTGTTGAATTTGATCCTGAAAAAATCTACCAAGCTATCTTGAAAGCTGCTCAAACAGTTTATGTGCTTGATGAGTCACTTCGTCAAGACCTTGCTCAAGTGACTAAAAAAGTAATCTTAGATTTAGAGGATGCTCAGGTTGAACGACCAACGATCAATATGATTCAGTCTTTGGTTGAAAATCGTTTATTGGATGCAGGATACATTCATATTGCTGAACACTATATTTCATACCGTTTGCAACGTGATTTAGAGCGAAATGGTTATGATGATCAAATCACTGTTCATTTACACTTTGAAAAAATTAAGTAAGGTTTGACTTTTAAGTTTAAACTCTCTATACTTGTATATGGAACTTACTATGTAATGTGCTAATTTAAAAACTTGTAGAGTGTCTCTATGAGTTTTTTAATAACCTCTATTATCAATCAAAGGATTTTAAATGAGTATTTTAGAAGTAAAAAACTTAAGTCACGGTTTTGGTGATCGTGCTATTTTTGAGAATGTTTCTTTTCGCCTTTTAAAAGGTGAACATATAGGACTTATTGGTGCTAATGGTGAAGGAAAATCAACATTCATGTCAATTGTTACAGGTCATCTTCAACCTGATGAAGGAAAAATTGAATGGTCAAAATATGTAACTGCTGGTTACCTTGATCAACATACTGTGTTAGAAGAAGGTCAAACAGTTCGTGATGTTTTGCGAACAGCATTTGATGAACTTTTTAAAACAGAGGCACGTATCAATGATATATATATATCCATGGCAGATGATGGCGCAGATGTAGATAGCCTTATGGAAGAAGTTGGAGAACTACAAGATCGTTTAGAATCACGTGATTTTTATACGCTTGATGCTAAAATTGATGAAGTCGCACGGGCATTAGGAGTTATGGATTTTGGTATGGATTCTGATGTTACTGAATTATCTGGTGGTCAAAGGACAAAGGTTCTTTTAGCAAAACTGTTATTAGAAAAGCCAGATATCCTCCTGCTTGATGAGCCTACAAACTACCTTGATGCTGAACATATTGATTGGTTAAAACGCTATTTACAAAATTATGAAAATGCTTTTGTTTTAATCTCACACGATATTCCATTTTTGAACGATGTTATCAATATTGTCTATCATGTTGAAAATCAAGATTTAGTAAGATATTCCGGTGATTATACTAATTTTGAATCAGTCTATGCAATGAAAAAGGCTCAATTAGAAGCAGCCTATGAACGTCAACAAAAGGAAATAGCTGATTTACAAGATTTTGTTAATCGTAATAAAGCACGCGTTGCAACACGTAATATGGCAATGTCTCGTCAAAAGAAACTAGACAAAATGGATATTATTGAGTTACAAGCAGAGAAACCAAAGCCAAGTTTTGAATTTAAAGAATCTCGCACACCAGGACGTTTTATTTTCCAAGCTAAAGATCTTCAAATTGGATATGATCGTGCTTTAACAAAACCTCTAAACCTAACATTTGAACGTAATCAAAAAATAGCTATTGTTGGAGCAAATGGGATAGGAAAAACAACATTACTTAAGAGTTTACTAGGTATTATCCCCCCTATTTCTGGTAATGTTGAACGAGGTGATTTTATTGATTTAGGTTATTTTGAACAAGAAGTACCCGGAGGGAATCGCCAAACTCCACTTGAAGCAGTATGGGATGCTTTTCCTGCTTTGAACCAAGCAGAGGTTAGGGCAGCTCTTGCTCGTTGTGGTTTAACTTCAAAGCATATTGAAAGTCAGATTCAGGTGTTATCTGGTGGGGAGCAATCAAAGGTCAGATTTTGCTTATTAATGAATCGCGAAAATAATGTCCTTGTACTTGATGAACCAACCAATCATTTAGATGTAGATGCTAAAGATGAGTTAAAACGTGCTTTAAAAGCTTATAAGGGATCAATCTTGATGGTATGTCATGAACCGGACTTTTATGAAGGATGGATGGATGATGTTTGGGACTTTAACCAACTTAGTTAAGTGGCTAGGGTAATAAAGTAGAAGGCAGGGCCAAATAAGATGCAAAATGATATGAGCGTTGTTCTTAGAGCTGGTAAATTACTGATTGAAAGCGGAGCAGAAGTCTATCGTGTCGAAGACACAATGAAGCATTTTGCTAAGGCTCTTCAGATAGAAAATTTTGAAGCTTATGTGGTTAGTAGCAGTATTATCGCTTCCGGGATTAACCGCTATGGTAAACAAGAAGCTAAAGTATGCAATACAGATGGTGTAACAGCAAATTTAGGTAGACTTGAAGCTGTTAATAACCTTTCTAGGCAAATTGCTAAACAAGACTTAGTATCTCCAGAAGAAATTGTAAAGCAGTTAGACTTAATTGAACATCAAAAAGATTATAGTTTGCTTGTTACTTTAATTTCTTATTTTTGTGGAGCGGGTAGTTTTTCTTTAGCCTTGGGTAGTTCCTTATTAGATTCATTTTCCGCTGCTGTAACAGGCTTAATTTTAGGATATTTTTTGAATTTGATGGAAAGTCGTATACATACAGGATTTCTTTTGACCATTCTAGGTAGTTCTGTAGTGGCTTTAAGTGCTAATTTATTATATTTTTCAGGATTAGGTGAGCATCGTAGCATTATCATATTAGGGGCACTAATGGTTATGGTGCCAGGGGCTGCCTTTGTTAATTCGGTGAGAGAATTTTCACAGAATAATTTTTCAACAGGTTTAGCTTTGATTATGTCTGCTTTACTCATTTGTATTTCTATATCAGCAGGCGTGGCTATTACAATTGAAATTATTCCGTTTGCAGAACAAATGACAGGTTCTTTTTCTGGTGTTCCTAATACCATCCTTGAGATTATCATCAGAACACTAATGGCCGGTTTAGGGACGATAGCCTTCTCTATTCTCTACCATGTTCCAAAACGTTATTTCCTTGACTTAGGTATACTAGGAGCAATATCTTGGATGCTCTACCTGATCTTATGGCAACAATTTCATATGGATGCTATAGCCGTATTTTTTCCAGGGCTTTTCATCACTTATTTTTCACGGCTATTAGCTGCTAAACGTAAATGTCCTGCCACTGTCTTTTTAGCGACAAGTATGTTTCCTCTTATTCCAGGACTTAGCTTCTATAGAGCTGTTTACTTTTTATTGACGGGAGCAGATGCTTTAGCAATGGAATATTTTAGATCCTGTTTTGTAACAGCTTTTACAATTGCTATAGCAATCAGTATTGTACAGCAGATTCCTCTATCGTTCTTTATTAGACGTAAAATGATAAAATAATTTAGTATTTATTTGACAAAATGATTGTAAACTTGTAGAATACCTACAAATGTATCTTTAAGTGAGTCCAGAGAGGCGAACAAGGTCACCATCATAAGTCAAATAGCGAGTGCTTTTTCGCTAACTTTTTATGAAACCTTGCCCTCAGGCAAGGTTTTTTGTGTCATACTGGTACATTTCCAACAATTATTATTTCTATAGAGAGGAATTATATGTTAGAAAAATGCCCTATCATTGCCTTAGATTTTTCTGATTTGGCTTCTGTAACAACTTTTTTAGAACATTTTCCAAAAGAAGAATTACTTTTTGTCAAAATAGGAATGGAGCTTTATTATTCCGAAGGTCCCTCAATTATTAGATATATTAAATCCTTAGGACATCGCATTTTTTTGGATTTAAAATTACATGATATCCCTAATACAGTTCGATCATCTATGTCTGTCTTAGCCAAATTAGACATTGATATGACTAATGTCCATGCTGCAGGAGGAGTCGAAATGATGAAAGCAGCTAGAGAAGGTTTGGGGGAGGGTCCAATACTATTAGCAGTGACACAATTAACCTCGACTTCACAAGAACAAATGCAGGTGGATCAACATATTAACTTAAGTGTAGTTGATTCGGTTTGCCATTATGCTCAAAAAGCTCAAGAAGCAGGCCTAGATGGAGTAGTCGCATCGGCTCAAGAGGTAAAGCAAATCAAGAAACAGACTAACGAACATTTCATTTGCTTAACGCCTGGTATCAGACCTCCACAAACCAATCAGTTAGATGATCAAAAAAGAACGATGACTCCTGAGCAAGCACGTATAGTTGGGGCTGATTATATCGTTGTGGGAAGACCTATAACGAAAGCAGAAAATCCATATCAAGCATATCTAGACATAAAAGAAGAATGGAATCGTATTAAATAAAGGAGTACTGAGATGGATTTAGCAAGACAGATTGCCATGGAACTATTAGATATTCAAGCTGTTTACTTAAGGCCCCAACAACCCTTTACTTGGGCTTCGGGAGTCAAATCGCCAATTTACACTGATAATCGTGTAACCTTATCGTATCCTGAGACAAGGACACTGATTGAAAATGGTTTTGTTAAACAAATACAGAAACATTTCCCAAACGTTGATATCATCGCAGGGACAGCGACTGCAGGCATACCACATGGCGCTATTATAGCTGATAAGATGAATTTGCCATTTGCCTATATACGCTCGAAGGCAAAGGATCATGGTGTGGGGAATCAAATCGAGGGACGTGTTTACTCAGGCCAAAAAATGGTTATCATTGAAGATTTGATTTCAACAGGAGGATCTGTTTTAGAGGCTGTTACGGCTGCGCAGAGTCAAGGTATTGAGGTTTTAGGGGTAGTAGTGATATTTACATATCAATTAGCTAAGGCTGAACAAGCATTTCGTGAAGCTGATATTCCTTTGGTGACTTTGACGGATTACAATCAATTAATTAAAGTTGCTAAAGTTAATGGATATATTACAGCTGACCAACTGGTATTACTGAAAAAATTTAAAGAAGATCAAATGAATTGGCAAAGTTAGAGAGGACAGATATGTATATCATTAAAAACGGATTGATTATCGACCCTCAAAGTGGTTTTAATCAAGTATCAGACATGCTGATTGATCAAGGAAAAATTAAACAAATATCGAAAGAAATTGATATTAAAGGCATTCCAATCATTGATGCAAGCAATAAAATTGTAGCTCCAGGATTAGTCGATATTCATGTACATTTTCGTGAGCCTGGACAGACACATAAAGAAAATATCCATACAGGGGCCCTATCAGCTGCAGCAGGTGGTTTTACGACAGTTCTTATGATGGCCAATACTAACCCAACGATTTCTAGCCTAGAAATTGTAAAACAAGTTAAGGAGAGTGCAGCAAAAGAAGCAATTAAGATTGAAACAGTTGCTACAATTACTAAATCCCTGAATGGTAAAGATTTAGTTAATTTCGAAGAACTATTAGAAGCTGGAGTTGCTGGATTCTCAGACGATGGTATTCCTTTGACAGATACTAAGGTTTTGCAAGAAGCTATGAACTTAGCTAGAAAACATGATGTTGTCCTATCGTTACATGAAGAGGATCCATCGTTAAATGGCGTTCTTGGTATCAACGAACATATTGCTCAGAAAATTTATCATGTCTGTGGAGCTAGTGGTCTTGCTGAATATTCAATGATTGCGCGAGATGCTATGATTGCTTACCAAACACAGGCGAAAGTCCATATCCAGCATTTGTCAAGTTCAGAATCAGTAGAAGTAGTTGATTTTGCGCAGAAGCTTGGTGCTAACTTAACAGCAGAAGTAACCCCCCAACATTTTTCAAAGACAGAGGACTTACTTTTAACTAAGGGTGCTAATGCAAAATTAAACCCACCACTGCGACTTGAAAAGGATAGACAAGCCCTCATTGATGGTCTTAAAAGTGGTGTTATTTCAATTATTGCAAGTGATCACGCTCCCCATCATATTATGGAGAAAGCAGCAGATAATATTAGTCAAGTGCCCTCTGGTATGACTGGCTTAGAGACATCATTAGCCTTAGGGATTACTTATTTAGTATCTACTAAAGAACTCTCAATGATTGACTTTTTGGCAAAAATGACATGTAATCCTGCACAGTTATATGGATTTGATGCAGGTTATCTCAGAGAAGGTGGACCTGCAGATATTGTTATTTTTGATCAAGCTGAAGAGAGAATAATAAAGGCAGAATTTGCCTCCAAATCCAGCAACTCTCCTTTTATCGGTGATAAATTGAAGGGAGTTGTTCACTACACAATTTGCAATGGTGAAATAGTCTATCAAAAAGATAGCCACGCAGCAACATTGGTATAGGTAAAACATTTCTTATTAATATCCTTTAAGGTATTGTCCAGAGAGGCAAACAAGGAATTGCGTTAACAAATAGTAAGTTAGTTCTCTATCTAGCTTACTATTTTGCAGAGCCTCCTTGTTTTAGGAGGCTTTTTTCTAGCTAAAATTTATAGAAAGAAATTATCATGAATCATCAAACACAAACACTTTCATTAGAACATTTTGTCAGTTTAGAAGAATTATCAAATCAAGAAGTTATGTCTTTGATAAAGAGAAGTATCGAAGTCAAAGAAAATCCTAGCAACATTGGTTTTGATAAAGATTACTATGTGTCAAATCTCTTTTTTGAGAATTCAACAAGAACACATAAGTCATTTGAAATGGCAGAACTCAAATTAGGATTAAAAACAATTGAATTTAATGCTGATACAAGTTCTGTTAATAAAGGAGAAACCCTTTATGACACTATCTTAACAATGAGTGCTCTAGGATTGGACGTTTGTGTCATTAGGCATCCTGATATTGACTATTATAAAGAATTGATTGCTAGTCCGAACATTCATTCAGCTATTGTCAATGGGGGTGATGGCTCAGGCCAACATCCAAGTCAATCACTTTTGGATTTGGTAACTATTTACGAAGAATTTGGATACTTCAAAGGGCTAAAAATTGCGATTGTAGGAGATTTAACTCACTCACGGGTAGCTAAATCTAACATGCAAGTGCTAAAACGGTTAGGAGCTGAAATTTTCTTTTCTGGACCAAAAGAATGGTATAGTAGTCAGTTTGATGAATATGGGCAATATTTACCAATAGACCAGTTAGTTGATCAAATTGATGTCCTTATGCTTTTACGTGTTCAACACGAACGTCATGATGGTAAAGGGGTGTTTTCAAAAGAAAGCTATCATCAACAATTTGGTCTTACAAAAGAACGCTATAAACATTTAAGGGATACAGCAATTATTATGCACCCAGCGCCCGTCAATAGGGATGTAGAGATTGCTAGCGATTTGGTAGAAGCAGATAAGGCTCGAATAGTGAAACAGATGAGTAATGGCGTCTATGCAAGGATAGCTATCTTAGAAGCAGTGCTCAATAGCAGACAATAAAGGAGATAAAATGAAGCGTCTATTATTACTGGAAGATGGTAGTGTGTTTGAGGGTGAGGCTTTCGGAGCGGATGTAGAAACAAGTGGTGAAATCGTTTTTAGTACAGGAATGACAGGGTATCAAGAATCTATAACAGATCAATCTTACAACGGTCAAATCATTACTTTTACTTATCCTCTTATTGGAAATTATGGGATAAATCGAGACGATTACGAATCTATCAGACCAACATGTAAGGGAGTAGTTGTTTATGAATGGGCAGAGTATCCAAGTAACTGGCGTCAACAGATGACACTTGATGAATTTTTAAAATTAAAAGGAATACCTGGAATTTCAGGTATAGATACTCGAGCATTAACAAAAATTATTCGAAAACATGGAACAATGAAAGCTTGTTTAATAAACGAGGGAAATTCTATTCATGAAGCACTAGAAAACCTTCAAGAAAGTGTTCTTTTAAATAATCAAATTGAACAAGTATCAACCAAATTAGCTTATGCTTCGCCTGGAGTTGGCAAAAATATTGTATTAGTTGACTTTGGTTTAAAACATTCTATTCTAAGAGAACTGTCACAACGTCAATGTCATATCACAGTGATCCCTCATACTACGACAGCGCAAGAAATCTTAAATCTCAATCCAGATGGAGTACTCTTATCTAACGGCCCTGGGAACCCAGAACAATTACCGAATGCTTTACAAATGATCCAAGAAATTCAAAGTAAAATTCCAATTTTTGGTATTTGTATGGGACATCAACTATTTGCTAAAGCCAATGGTGCAAAGACTTATAAAATGACTTTTGGTCATCGAGGTTTTAATCATGCTGTTCGTCATTTGCAAACAGGACAGGTTGATTTTACAAGTCAAAATCATGGTTATGCTGTTTCGAGAGAAGATTTCCCTGAGGCTCTCTTCATTACACATGAAGAGATTAATGATAAAACCGTCGAAGGTGTTCGACATAAATACTATCCTGCCTTTTCAGTGCAGTTTCACCCAGATGCAGCACCAGGGCCGCATGATACATCTTATCTTTTTGATGAATTTATTAATATGATTGATGATTTCCAGCAAAAAAGCTAGCTTTAAAATATAGAATTAGAGGAGTTTGATATGCCAAAGCGCACAGACATACGTAAAATTATGGTTATCGGTTCTGGCCCGATTGTGATTGGACAAGCAGCAGAGTTTGACTATTCTGGTACACAAGCCTGTCTCTCTTTAAAAGAGGAGGGATACCAAGTTGTTTTGGTCAATTCGAATCCGGCTACTATCATGACAGATAAAGATATTGCTGATAAAGTTTATATTGAACCTATTACCTTGGAGTTTGTCACAAGAATTCTCAGGAAGGAAAGACCTGATGCTCTCCTTCCAACTCTTGGAGGTCAAACTGGATTGAATATGGCTATGGCTCTATCAAAAAATGGTATCCTAGAAGAATTGAATGTTGAACTATTAGGGACCAAATTATCAGCCATTGATAAAGCTGAAGATCGTGATTTATTTAAACAGTTGATGGAAGAACTCAATCAACCTATTCCAGAATCCGAGATTGTTAATTCGGTAGAAGAAGCTATTCAATTTGCAGAGCAAATCGGGTATCCATTAATTGTTCGTCCTGCCTTTACTTTAGGAGGTACAGGTGGAGGCATGTGCGATAATCAAGAACAATTGGTTGACATCACGACGAAGGGGTTAAAGTTATCGCCTGTGACACAGTGCCTTATTGAACGTTCAATTGCCGGCTTTAAAGAGATTGAATACGAAGTTATGCGTGATGCAGCAGATAACGCTCTTGTTGTTTGTAATATGGAAAATTTTGATCCTGTTGGTATCCATACAGGGGACTCTATAGTTTTTGCACCCGCACAAACGTTATCTGATGTGGAAAATCAGTTATTACGAGATGCGAGTTTAGATATTATAAGAGCTTTGAAAATTGAAGGAGGATGCAATGTTCAACTAGCCCTTGATCCGAATAGTTTTAAATACTATGTCATTGAAGTTAATCCAAGAGTATCAAGATCTTCTGCTTTAGCTTCAAAAGCTACTGGATATCCAATTGCTAAATTAGCAGCTAAGATAGCTGTTGGTTTGACACTAGATGAGGTAATTAATCCTATTACAAAAACGACTTACGCTATGTTTGAACCTGCTTTAGATTACGTAGTCGCAAAAATGCCGAGATTTCCTTTTGATAAATTTGAAAGTGGCGATAGAAAATTGGGAACACAGATGAAAGCTACAGGCGAAGTCATGGCAATAGGACGGAATATAGAAGAATCTTTGTTGAAAGCTTGTCGTTCACTAGAAATAGGTGTCGATCACATTAAAATAGCAGATTTAGATAATGTATCAGATGATGTTTTATTAGAAAAAATAAGAAAGGCAGAAGATGATCGCTTATTTTATCTAGCAGAAGCTTTACGTAGACATTATAGTATTGAAAAATTAGCAAGTTTGACTAGCATTGATTCTTTCTTCCTTGATAAGTTAAGAGTGATTGTAGAGTTAGAAGATCTATTATCTAAAAACAGACTGGATATCAATATTCTCAAAAAGGTTAAAAATAAAGGTTTTTCAGATAAAGCTATAGCGAGTTTATGGCAAATAAACGAAGATCAAGTTCGTAACATGCGAAAAGAAGCAGGAATTCTTCCAGTTTATAAGATGGTTGATACATGTGCGTCTGAGTTTGATTCAGCAACGCCCTACTTTTATTCGACTTATGCCGTAGAAAACGAGTCATTGATATCAGATAAAGCCTCTATTTTGGTTTTAGGATCGGGCCCAATCCGAATTGGACAGGGAGTTGAATTTGATTATGCAACGGTTCATTCTGTTAAAGCCATCAGAGAGTCTGGTTTTGAAGCGATTATCATGAACTCTAATCCAGAGACGGTCTCAACGGATTTCTCTATTTCAGATAAGCTTTACTTTGAACCTTTGACTTTTGAAGATGTTATGAATGTTATTGACTTAGAAAAACCTGAAGGGGTCATCTTACAATTCGGTGGTCAGACTGCTATTAATCTAGCAAAAGATTTAAACAAGGCAGGGGTTAAAATACTAGGCACACAATTAGAAGATTTGGATCGTGCTGAAAATAGAAAACAATTTGAAGCCACTTTACAAGCTCTAAATATCCCTCAACCACCAGGTTTTACCGCCACTACGGAGGAAGAGGCAGTTAATGCAGCGCAAAAGATTGGTTATCCCGTGTTGGTTAGACCATCATATGTTCTTGGTGGACGAGCTATGAAGATAGTTGAAAACGAAGAAGATTTACGTCATTATATGACAACCGCGGTAAAGGCAAGCCCAGATCATCCAGTGCTTATAGATGCATACCTTATAGGTAAAGAGTGTGAGGTTGATGCTATATCCGATGGTCAGAATATACTGATTCCTGGAATAATGGAGCATATAGAGCGAGCTGGTGTTCATTCAGGAGATTCCATGGCTGTATATCCTCCTCAAACATTGTCTGAGACCATTATCGAAACTATTGTAGATTATACAAAACGCTTAGCAATTGGATTAAACTGTATCGGTATGATGAATATTCAGTTTGTAATCAAGGATCAGAAAGTATATGTTATTGAAGTTAATCCTCGTGCTAGTAGAACACTTCCATTCTTATCAAAAGTAACTCACATTCCTATGGCCCAAGTAGCAACAAAAGTTATCTTAGGAGATAAACTCTGCAATTTTACATATGGTTATGATCTCTATCCAGCTTCAGATATGGTCCACATTAAAGCCCCTGTCTTTAGTTTTACCAAACTTGCTAAAGTAGATAGTTTATTAGGTCCTGAAATGAAATCAACAGGCGAAGTGATGGGATCAGATATTAATCTTCAGAAAGCCTTGTATAAAGCCTTTGAAGCAGCATATCTCCATATGCCAGACTATGGTAACATTGTTTTTACAGTAGATGATACAGATAAAGAAGAAGCTTTAGAACTTGCAAAAGTCTATCAAAGTATTGGTTATCGTATTTATGCTACCCAAGGGACTGCAATTTATTTTGATGCTAATGGTTTAGAGACAGTTTTAGTAGGTAAGTTAGGAGAGAACGATCGAAATCATATTCCTGATTTAATTAAAAATGGTAAGATTCAAGCAGTTATCAACACAGTTGGACAAAATAACATTGATAACCATGATGCTCTCATCATCAGACGTTCTGCAATTGAACAAGGAGTTCCTCTATTTACATCTTTAGATACTGCACATGCAATGTTCAAAGTTCTTGAAAGCAGAGCATTTACATTAAAAGTACTAGATTAATCAAACGATCAAGGTAAAATTAACTTCCAGCAAAACAGAATCGGACTAGATTAAATATAGCTTGTTCTGTTTTTATAAAAAAAGCCTAATTGTGATAAAATAGGGAACAAACTTAAGGAGTTAATTATGTTAAAAACACGAACACATATTAATGAATTAGAAACAAAAATCGCCCTTGATTTAGTACACAGATATCTAGGTATTCAACAACTTGTTTTTTCAAAGTGGAGGCATTCTTTAGAAACTGGTTCATGGTCTTCTATTATAACAATAAATGGCGTTAATATTATCAATTACATTGTTGATGATATTAGTGACAGTAATAGTATTTCAGGTATTATTTGTCATCCTAAAAGTTTTCATCTCAGACCTAGAGAAAAAAAGGAACCTATTCAGTCTATTGATGAGTTAGATATCACCTGGTCTTTGAATAGAGAGGAAAATGAATGATTCCAGATAGTAGTTTTAAAGTGCTATCAGATATGGCATATAATATTGAAAAATCCAAAGCAGAAAGTAATGGACACCTTCAAATTATAGAAGGTAGTCAAATTATTGATTTCCATCAAAAACGCTCTTTTATGGTATTAGAGGTTAATGATGATATCAATAATGGTATGCAGGCTATGGCATGTCAGTCTTTGGATGAAAGTAATCATATTGTTATAGCATATTCAGGAACGAACGCTTTTAATAAGAAAGATATCTTAACAGATATCGATTCAGTTGTATTGGGGAAGAACAATAAATTGCTAACTTGTCCTTCAAGTATTACCCTGAGAGAGGATGGCATTTCTCTGCCTTGTAAAAATCCAAGTCAAATTACAACATCTAAACTATTTGCACAAAAAATTAAGATGAACTATCCTGATGCAACCCTCTGGTTAACAGGCCATTCTCTAGGTGGTTATTTGGCCATGATTGTGGCTTCAGAAATGAGATTATCAGCGCGTGTTTTTAATTCCCCTAGTCCCATTAACAATATGTCTGAAGCAGCCACATCCTATGTAATTTCACATCCAGAGAAGTATCATAGTTACCGTATTAATAAAGATTACATTGGTAATTTTGGTATTAATAGTTCAGATGATAAATTAGGTATTTCTAAAAGAGTCAATGCTAAGAAGCAACATGGTTTTTATAAAAAGATTTTCTTTCACGAATTGACACGATTTCGATTAAATCAACAAGGACAGATTGTTGATATAGATGAAAATAAACAGGATTAAACAATAATATTAAAAATAATTTTAAATAATGCAGTAAATTTGAATATATTTTAAAAAATATGTTGTAATAATTATGCAGTTGTTGCAAAAGTGTTTATAGAAAAAGGAGAAAATTTATGGCACAAATTAAATTAACACCAGAAGAACTTCGCTCATCAGCACAAAAGTACACAGCTGGTTCTCAACAAGTAACAGAAGTTCTTAATTTGCTTACTCAAGAGCAAGCAGTTATTGACGAAAATTGGGATGGATCTACTTTTGATTCTTTTGAAGCACAATTCAATGAATTATCTCCAAAAATTACAGAATTTGCTCAATTACTCGAAGATATTAACCAGCAATTATTAAAAGTTGCAGATATCATTGAGCAGACGGATGCAGATATTGCTTCTCAAATTAGTGGATAGTATCGTATCATAGTCTATAAGTGAATAGGAAGGCAAAGCCTTCCTATTTTGTTGAAAATAAAATATATTTTAGGAAGAATTATGAAAAGAAATAACTTTAGAATACTTTGGTATATTATAGCTGTTGCTCTCTTTTTAGTAGCTATTGCTGGCCTTAATCTTAAGCTTCAAGGCGATCATGCAAAAGAGAATAAAACAACACAGTCAGCTACTAACACTAAACTAAATATAGCATTAGTCAACGAAGATCAAAATGTATCTAATGGTAAAGAAAGTTATAATTTAGGAGCTAGTTATATTAAGTCTATCGAACGTGATAATAGTCAAAATTGGTCAGTTGTTAGTCGAGGTACTGCTCAAAATGGATTAGACAAAGGTGATTATCAATTAATGGTTATCATCCCTAATAACTTTTCTCAAAAACTTCTTGATGTCAATAAAGCAAATGCAGAGCAAACAACTATCTCTTATAAGGTTAATGCCAAGGGGAATTTAGCATTAGAGAAAAAGGCAACTGAAAAAGAGAAAGATATTGTTTCAGAGTTAAATAGCCACTTAGTAAATATGTACATGGCAAGTATTTTAAGTAACTTATATACAGCTCAAGAAAATGTACAGGCCATGGTAAATGTTCAGTCAGGTAATATCTCAAATTACCAAAAAAATCTTTTAGATTCTGCAACTAATTTCCAAAATATCTTTCCAGCCCTCGTTAACCAGTCTAGTAGTTCCATTACTGCTAACGAATCACTGAAAAAATCTTTAGAAGCTTCTGATAACATGTTTAATGATTTGGTGACAACCCAGACAAATACTGGAAAAGATTTATCAAGCTTAATAGAACAGCGCCATCAAGATAGCATTTCGTATGAAGCGTTTTCGACCTCATTACTAGAAATGAATAACGAGTTATTAGAGAAGCAATTATCTGATATTATCACACAAGCACAAAAAGACCAAGAAACATTATCATCACAACTCAATAGTATTATGGGTGATGATAACAATCATAATCATAAAGAAAACTCATCAGCTTATCTAAATGTTGCAAGGCAAAAAATCCAAGAACTATCTGAAGCACTCAAGTCACAAGATAACATTGCTAAAGATCAAAGTGAACAACTAGATAAAATTGTTAGAGAGGGACTAGCAAGTTACTTTGCTAAGAATAATAAAGATAATATTACTTTATTAGAATTATTGAAGAGTCATTCTACTAATGAGAAGACTTTGAAAGATTTTAAAGCTAAGGTAGCAGATTTCACAAATTCTCTCATTTCAAGCATTCCTTCACTAAACCTTTCGGAGTTGCACTTAACCCAAGAAGAAGAAAAAGCCATTCAGTTTACATCTTCTGATTCGGAAATCATTAAAAAAGTAAGCAACGAAAGAACTCTGTATTTAAATACTAATTTATTGAATCGTCTTTTTGAAGCTAGGAAAAATAGAGATGAAGCTAAAATAAAGTTAATCAATTAAAATTGTCATCTAGTTCTACTCGAACTGGTGAGCAGATAGTTTCTGTTGAATCAAATAATCCAGATTACAGGGTAGATACCTGGACGGTTAATGGTAAGCAAACAAGAACCTTGGACCCCAGCCAAAACAATAATATTATTATCAATAGCAGTTATCAAAGGGAATCATCTAACTCTAGTATTACGAAACCAAGCTATACAATCACTATCGGGAATCAGAAACAAATTGTACAAAATGATGACGGTAAAATCCAACGGTCTTACTTTGAGGCAGAGGCAACGTATCAACGAACTCTACAAGAAGTAAATGATGCATATAACACCACTCACGGATTAGTAGCTAAATACTACATTATTTCTGATGGCGAAGAACCGCAAAATTTATTTGATCAATTTTTAAATCAAAGTGTTAACGATACGATGGTTGATCTGGTCAAAAATGGTATAACTAAGTATTTGATGGATGAAAACACTGCTGATGCGCAACATAAAGTTAAAGATGTCATGGAGGAAGTTGAAAATAGTCAAGATGAATTGGCGGATCAAATGGCAAAAGTAACTGAGACAAATGTACGACTAACAGATGCAATCAAAAAACAGCTTGAAACCCTTCAATCAATTAACATGAAGGTCCAAAACATCACACAGGATCAATCTAAAGTAAACGACTCACAGAAAACAACTGATCAACAATTATCTGATTTGAAGAACCATCTAGATGGGCTAATGACCTCTGCAGCGGGCGTAAAAGATATGTCCAAATCTAATAGTCAAGAGGCGGACCAAGTTAATCAAATATTCACATCATTCAATAAAGATGTTCAAGATGCTAAAAATTCGGGCAACAAACTTTCGACGGATGCAACCGATTTAATGGCTAACTTCCAAAAAGAATTGGCCAATAATGGTGATTTCGTAGCTTCTTTCTCTAAAGTTTTTAATACTGCTTATAAAAATGGAGTGCCAAATGATATTCTCCTTAATTTCTTATCACGACCTGTCGCTGAATCAGCGTCTGCAGTTAGGGCAACTGAAAATACTTATCGCCCATTCACTTGGATACTATTATTAGAAGTTGTTAGCCTATTTACAGCATATATCTTTGCGACTCAAAACCTTATTAAGAAATTGACAGATAGGTATAATGTCAACCGCTGGCTTCAAACAGACTTTTTAAATGTCATTGTCATTTCAGGCCTCTCTCTTGTTATTGGTTTAGCACTGGGAGTTATCTCAAGCAGAAGTCTTCATGTCATGCCTGAATATGTACCATCTTGGTTCCTAGTTATGACTCTGTTTAGTTTTTTATTAATTCATAGTCAGTATTTCTTTATTAAAAATTTTAAAGCAGTTGGTATGGGTTTGGCTTTGTTTATGATTATTAGTTTTGTGTATCTATCAAATGCCGTAGGCACAGTAGCGACTGTTAGTGGACTTCCAAAATTACTAAAAGCTATTAATCCACTATCTATCCTTGAAAATCAATTATCATCTTATTTTGATAATGTGACAACTGGATTTATTTTCCTTATCTTAGTACTTCTTGTGGATGTTGCTTTTATTATCATGAATATTTTTATCACCTTAAATTTTGAAGCTAAAGTAAAAGAGTGAGGTTGTTGATGAAGTTGAAACGATTTTTAGCCTGTCTACTAATATTATCCTGTATGAGTCAAACATCAGTATTTTCTGATGGGTTAAAGAATAATGATATTCATTTTGATACAAAACGTTTAGAATCAGATTCACAAAAAAATTCTGGTTTTCAAACTGAATTAACTAAAGATTTATTTAAAAAAGAAGACCTTAAAAAATTGGATAAAAACCGTCAATCTAAAGTCTCACTCCAGAAAAAGCAGTCTAAGCAACTGTTTCAATATTCAAATAAAGGACAATCTGATAGGAAAAAACGTATCAAACAATTATTTTCTGAAGAAAGTAATCAATTTAAATTTGTTACAAGAACAGAAGAACCGACTGTTTCGGCTGATATTGGTCATATAATTATATACCTGGTTCTCATTAGTTTGGTACTAATATTAGCTTCTATAATGACTTTTAAAATAAAGGACAAAAAGGATGAATACACATATTAACATTACTCTAGATATGGGGGAAACCTCAAAAGATTTACGTATCCCTTTGAAAATTAGCGTTAAGCAATTAGTAATGGAATTAGATAGTATTTTTAGCCGTACTGAAAGGCGTACCAAATATCAACTAAGAGTTATAAATAAAGGTATTTTATTGGGAGAGAACGATATATTAGCGCACCATCCAGTAACAACTGGTGATCGTATAAGGATAGAGGAGTTTTATTAATGGAAACAGATTCGTTTGTATTTGAAGAACAAGACTTTCAATTTGAAAAAGGACCAGATTTTTGGCAGTTATCTCTTAAGCGTTCAAAAGTAGGAACTCAAAATCTGCAACAACTGCAATTGTTAGAAATTCACCATTCTTTGTTGATGCCTATGACAACTGCAATTGATGCAGATACCATTCAATTTCAATTCCAGACAGAAGCGCACGCTCTATTTTTTGAAAGCTTTAAAAAAGAAACTTTATCTGAAAAATTACGATTAGCCTTGAATGTCTTGGATTTAGATAAGGCTTTGTCTTTGTCAGTAAATTTCATTTTGCATCCCTCTAATCTATTTTTAACAAAAAATGCAACTGCTAAAATAGCTTATCGTAGCCTTCCTGGGATTATGAGACCTGAGAAATTTGGTCCAGAAGAGTTTTTATATCAATTCAAATGTTTTGTCTTTGCATTATTGACGCAACATGACTATATAGAGTTGTATAATGGTGCTATTTCTGTTATTGAAGTATCAGATTTCCTAAAAAGCATTTATCATGCAGAAACTATTCAGGCTGTTAGAGACATCATTACTATTGATTATGAGCAGCAAGTAGAAGTAGAAACTCATACGTTAGCAAAAGTATCAAGGGCAAAATATAAGCTTTATAAATACATAAGTGTTTGGCTAGGAGCTTTATCTACAATACTCTTGATTCCGCTAGTATATCTGGTTTTTATTCACAATCCATTCAAAGAAAAAATGTTGGCAGCGGATACTTCATTTATTAAAGTTGATTATAATCAAGTGATTAATCGACTAGAACATGTAAAAGTAAGTTACCTTATACACAGAAGTACGAGTTGGCCTATTCCTATATTAATGGAATGTCATTTTCTGAAGAACAGCGTGAAGTTATTTTAAACAATGTTACGCTCAAGACTGATGAGCTCTATCTTGATTATTGGATTAATATTGGCCGTGGTTTAGATGATGATGCTATTGATGCTGCCAAACGTTTAGACGATTCTGACCTTGTTATTTATGCTATTGTTCAGAAAATGGATCAGGTTAGAAAAGACAATAGTTTATCTGGTAAAGATCGTGAACAAAAACTTTCTGAGCTACAAACAGACTATGATAAATATTGGAAAGACCGTAAGACAGCCTTAACAGATGAGGAATCCAAATCGAAAAATAGCAATAATCATTCGACAAATTCCAACAAAGAGTCATCTGAATCATCAAGTACTACAGCAAGTACATCTTCTAAAACTAAAAGTAGGTAGGTGGATATGTTAGTTATTTGTTATTATCAATCACTCCGCTACGAATTTAATATTGAAGAGGAGAAATCCTTTCTAATATCATCAAACGGCAAGTCGCCAATACCAGTATTAGATTTAGAAAATGACATCACGCTAAAAAATATACAAGGTCAATTGGTATATATTATTGACCAAAAAGAAAAAGAGTTAACTAATGGTGTAGAGATTTCAGGAATTGTCTTCTATTTAGCGAATAATCAAAAAGAAATTTATACTCCCTTAGATTACGAAGATATATTAATCGGTGATAAAGAAGGGTATCGTGTCCGTTTTAAAGAAGGAGCCCCTAATTTATTACTGAAAAAAATAGAAAGTAATTGGCAGCTTAATTTATTTGAAGGTGATATTTATCTGAATAATCATCTTCAAAAAGTAGTGCAGCAGTTACCTTTAAGTTTAGGTGATGAGATTAGCTTCCAAGGAACAATTGTTAAGCTTTTCCCAGATGAAATTCAAATCTGGGGGGGGGCTGATTATGAAACATCATTAACTAAGAAAGTTATGTCAGCTTATCAATTTTACGAAGGCTATCCTGATTTTCACCGCTCACCTCGTATTATTTATCGTTCCAGTGAAGATAAAATTACAGTTAATGCGCCTGGTAATGAACCTAATAAGTCTAAAGATGAACTGTTAAAATTAATTGTTCCTCCTCTAGTGATGATTGGAGTCAGCATTCTTATTTCTATTTTTCGTCCTCGTGGTATCTATATCATTGCAACAATGTCAATGGCTCTAGTGACGATGATTTTCTCTATCACTGGTTACTTTAAAAATCGTAAACAGTATAAGCAGGACTTACAAGAACGCATTGATTCCTATCATGACTATTTATCTGATAAGTCAATTGAACTTCAGAAGTTAGCTAAAGAGCAAAAGCGTGGGCAACACTATCATTACCCAACGATTGAAGGTTTACAGGAAATGGCTGATACTTATCACCATCGTATTTATGAAAAGACACCACTTCATTTTGACTTCTTGTATTATCGCCTAGGTTTGGGAGAAGTACCAACGAGCTATAATATTCATTATTCTCAACCAGAACGTTCTGGGAAAAAAGATCCTTTAGAGAACGAAGGCTATAACCTCTACTTTAACAATCGTTATATTAAAAATATGCCGATTGTTGCGAATTTATCACATGGACCAGTTGGCTATATAGGACCACGAGGTTTAGTATTGGAGCAACTCCAATTGATGGTTAATCAATTAGCTTTTTTCCATTCTTACCATGATGTTCAATTTATTACTATTGTTCCAGAGGAAGAGATGGATAAGTGGTCTTGGATGCGTTGGTTGCCACATGAAACCTTACAAGATGTCAATGTTCGTGGCTTTGTTTATAATCAAAGAAGCCGTGATCAAGTGCTCAACAGTCTTAACCAAATTTTAAAATTACGTCGCACACAACGCGAAGATAAATCTGCCAAAGAAGGGACTTTATTTTCTCCGCATTATGTCGTTATTGTAACTGATGAAAAGTTAATTTTAGATCACGTCATCATGGAATTCTTTACGGAAGATCCTACAGAATTGGGATGTTCTCTCATCTTTGTTCAAGATGTTATGAGTTCACTTTCAGAAAATATCAAAACCATTATTAATATTAAAGACCGTAATACTGGTCAGTTAGTTATAGAAGAAGGAGAGCTTAAAGAAACAGATTTTGAATTAGATCATTTCTTAGAGGATTATGACAAGGAAAATATTTCACGTCGCCTAGCTCCGTTAAATCACCTACAAAATCTTAAATCTTCAATACCAGAAGCAGTTACTTTTATGGAAATGTATCAAGCAGAAGAATTTGAAGATTTGCATGTTCAAGAGCGTTGGATAAGCCATGCTCCGTATAAAAGCTCAGCTGTTCCACTTGGCTTACGTGGTCAGGATGATATTGTTTATCTAAACCTACATGAAAAAGCTCATGGTCCTCATGGATTAGTTGCAGGAACAACGGGATCAGGGAAGTCAGAAATTATACAGTCCTATATCCTTTCTTTAGCTGTTAATTTCCATCCACACGATGTAGCTTTCCTTCTCATAGACTACAAAGGTGGGGGGATGGCAAACCTCTTTAAGGACCTGCCACACTTACTTGGCACCATCACCAACTTAGATGGTGCCCAATCGATGCGTGCTTTGGTTTCTATTAATGCTGAATTGAAACGTCGTCAACGTTTATTTGCTAAAGCTGATGTTAATCATATTAACCAGTATCAGAAGAAATACAAACTTGGAGAAGTTTCAGAACCAATGCCTCATCTCTTCTTAATCTCCGATGAGTTTGCCGAATTGAAATCCAACCAACCTGAGTTTATGAAAGAGCTTGTCTCAACAGCGCGAATTGGGCGTTCCCTAGGGATTCACTTAATCCTAGCGACCCAAAAACCATCTGGTGTGGTAGATGACCAAATCTGGTCAAACTCACGCTTCAAACTAGCTCTTAAAGTAGCAGACCGCGGCGACTCCATGGAAATGCTCCATACTCCAGATGCCGCCGAGATTACACAAGCAGGACGTGCCTACCTCCAAGTTGGTAATAATGAAGTCTATGAACTCTTCCAATCAGCATGGTCAGGAGCAGATTACCAACCTGAAAAAGACGACCAAGGGATTGAAGACCATACCATTTATTCCATCAACGACCTTGGCCAATACGAAATCCTAAATGATGATCTTTCAGGCTTAGACCAAGCCGAAAATATTAAAGAAGTACCTACGGAATTAGATGCTATCGTTGAAAACATTCAAGCTTTAACCAAAGAAATGGGCATCTCAGACTTACCTCAACCGTGGCTACCGCCTCTAAGCAATCAGATTGCAGTAACCGATCTCCGTAAGGAGGGATCAGTAGACCTCTGGAGCAAGGCCCCATCTTACAAAGCTGTTCTTGGCTTTATGGATATACCAAGCCAACAAGCACAAGAAGTGGCTTACCACGATTTTGAAGACGATGGGCATTTGTCAATTTTTGCAGGACCAAGTATGGGGAAATCAACAGCCCTTCAAACTGTAACAATGGACTTAGCACGTCATAATAGTCCAGAATTTTTAGACCTTTACCTCTTTGATTTTGGTACCAATGGCCTCTTACCTCTAAGACGTTTGCCACATGTAGCAGATTTCTTTACCATTGATGATGACGAAAAAATAGCCAAGTTTATTGCCCGTATCAAAGTTGAAATGTCTGATCGTAAAAAAGCCCTCAGTCGCTACAATGTCGCGACAGCAAAACTTTACCGTCAGGTATCTGGGGAAACCATGCCTCAAATCCTGATTGTTATTGACAGTTATGAAGGGCTACGGGAAGCTCAAACACCGACTAACTTAGAAGCTTGTTTCCAAAATATTTCGCGTGATGGGTCGTCACTTGGCATTTCCTTAGTTATCTCAGCTGGTCGTACGGCAGCTTTGAGGTCGTCCTTAATGGCAAACCTTAAAGAACGTATCGCTCTTAAATTAACAGATGACTCTGAATCACGGACACTTGTCGGTCGTCACCAACACATCATGGAAGATATTCCAGGACGTGGATTAATCAAACGTGATGACATTGAAGTGTTACAAGTGGCTCTCTCAACAGAAGGCACTGAAACCTTTGACATCATCAATAACATCCAAAACGAATCTGACGCCATGAACAGCAAATGGACTGGACCAAGACCAAAAGCAATACCAATTGTTCCCGAAGAATTAACCTTTGACGACTTTATGGCTACAGATAGTGTTCAAGCTGACCTATCAGCTAATCGTTTACCACTTGGGCTTGAAATGGTTGACGTTGAAAGTTATAGTTTAGCACTTAATCGCTTTAAGCATATGCTTTACATGTCTGATTCTGACGAGTCACTCGAAGCAGTTGGTTCCCATATCATCAAGGTCTTGCTTAACGTCCCAAATTACCATACCATGATCATCGATTCGCTTGGCGAATATGAAAGCTATCAAGGTCAGGTACGTACTTATGTGGGTTCTGATATGATTGAAGATATGGCGGATCAGTTGATCTATGAGTTGCAGCAACGTGAAAGCCAATCTGAGATAGCTGAATGGTTTATCATGATTCCAGATTTTGAAAGCTTTGTGGCTAAGAGCAATATGAAGCTTGAACAGGTTCAGGCATTGCTTGACAATGGACCACGCTATGGTTTACATCTGATTCTTGGATCAAGCTATAACTATGTTGGGACTAAGATCGATGCTGTGCCTAAATACGTTCGCACAACGACCCAGTATGTGCTGGCTGGCATGAGGCTCATGGATCAAACCTTCCTTGAAAAAGTGTATAATAGTAAGGAAATCCGTCCAAACAAAGACGAAGCCTACATTCACGATAGAAAAACCTATCAAAAATTAAAACTCACCATAGACTAAGAAAGGAGACCAAATGGCAAAAATACAAAGTGATGCCTCCGTCGCATCCACCTGTGCAACTGCAATACAATCAGGAGCCAGTGGAATCACAGCAGTAGGAGCTCCAACTAAGGATTCAAACAGTGATTATAGTGGTAATAGCGATGCTTCAACTTACATCGATGGAGAGGCAAGTAGTAGTAGCCAAATTGCTGAAAAAATAAATGAGTTCATAGCTCTCATTCATTCTACGGTGAATGAGTTTGAAGCTATTGACCAAAAAATTAGCCAAGAGATTGCGGCAAATACTAAATATACAATGCCTAGTAATGACAGCTCTGTTATATCAAATCCGGATTTTAAGCCTAAATATGGTTTGTTTTAATAGGTGATGTTATGACTGAACGAACATTCGAAGATATTGAACTTGACTTAAAGTTATTCCAAATAAAGCTTGATAATGCTGAGAATAGTAAAAGGCTCTTACAAAAATTGAAAAACGACGTCATGGAGTTACAAATAGAGTTACTAGAATCATTAAAACTCGGTGATGCCTATTTAACAGAATCAGAAGAATTAGAAGAGAATAATGACTTTATTCTAACGGTAAATAGTGAAACACTAAGTTTAGAAGAATCCTATGACAATAGGATAAACTTAGTTTCTAAAGAGATTATGGATTATGAAAATGCATTAGATAAGTTGTATTATGAAAAACAGAGTTTGATGCAAAAAAGTAATGAAAGAAAAGGAGGTTAAAAATGGTAAAAGTTAGTGTAAGTTCTGTAGGAACTCAAGCATCAACAGTAGCTATTTCTATGTTTAGTCGTGTATCGGCTTTAAATGATGCAATAACAAAACTATCATCTTTTGCAGAGGCTGCAACTCTTCAAGGGACTGCTTATTCAAATGCAAAAAGCTATGCTACTGGAACGTTAACTCCGATGCTTCAAGGAATGATTCTTTTCTCTGAAACATTGAGTGAGAAATGTACAGAATTACAAACCTTATATGTCTCAATTTGTGGTGATGAGGATTTAGACTCTGTCGTTTTAGAATCAAAATTAGCAAGTGATAGGGCATCATTAAAGATTGCTGAAGCACTTTTAGAGCATCTTAACGATGATCCAGAACCTTCCAAATCTGCCATAAGTTCTACAAAAAGTAATATTAAAAAATTAAAAAAACGTATAAAATCTAATCAAAAGAAATTAGACAACCTTAATGAATTTAACGCCCATTCAGCAACAGTATTTGCGGACATTTCTAATGCACAGTCAACTGTTAACCAAGCACTAGCGGCTGTTTCAACAGGATTTTCTGGATATAATAGTAAAACCGGAGCTTTTGGAAAACCAACATCCGGACAGATGGAATGGACAAAGACAGTTAAGAAGAATTGGAAAGAGCGAGAAGACGCCAAAGCTGAAGAACTGAAAAGTAAAAAGGCTGAAGAAAGTAAGAAAGCTTCAAAAATTGAAAATACTACTAAAAAAAGTAATGTTTCAGTTGATAAAAAGAAATTAATAAAAGCGGCTAATGAAGCGTATAAATTAGGAGAAATTAAAAAAGATACCTATGAATCAATTATCAGTGGTTTAAGTAATGCATCGGCTGCCTTACTTAAAGAGGTAGCTAAATCAAAATTGACTGACACAGCTCGGCTATTGATGTAAATCCTTCTTACGCTAACTTCATTAGAGGCTCGAGCCAATTTGTAAAATATGGAGCGCCTGTACTTGGGGCTGCAATTGACTTTGGAGCAGCTCAAGTAAAAGGTGGAGAAGATGTAGAAGATGCAACTATGAAGACAGGAGCACCCGTAATAATTGGTAGTGCTGCAAAAGTTGTAGGAACGGCTGCGGGTACCGCAACAGCTGGACTATTAATTTCAACAGGTGTACTTGCACCGCCTGCTCCTGTTGTTGGTTCTGCTGTGGACTTTGGTGCTACAGCAGTAATAGGTGTAGGTGGATCGATGGTGTTCGATTATGTTTATGATAATAAAGATGAAATAAATCATATTATAAAAAGAGCATCGAAGGATACAATTAACAATGTTAGTGATTTTTTTGAATTAATGTATGATTCAACAGGTAGTATAAATTGAGAAGGAATTTATTTTGATACATAGAGAGAAATCATATGCAGAAATATATCATGACGGAAATCAAGGTTATTATTATAATTTTGATACAAAAATTTTTTACATTAAAAGTTTTGAAACGCCTAATTATCAAAAAGAAAATTTAGAAAATATTAAAAAATATTCTAGTATTATTACGTTTCTTGTTCTCATACTCATTCCTATTAATAATTGGTATAGAACAATAGCTAATTTAAAGTTGAATTTAATTCTTGCAATAATGTTTATCGTAATTGCACTAGTAGTAGTTAACAAATTAAACAATATAGTTTCGAAACAAAAGAGAAATATCGATAATATTAGTTACGAGAAAATGGAATTTGACAAAGAAAAAATAGCAAATATAATTGTTTCTGCTGAAGAATTGTCGAATAAACTGTTATTTTTATTAGTAATTTCATTATTTATATCCCTACTCCTAATAATGTTATATTTTAAATACTCAGTATTGATATTTTTTCCTATAGCACTTATGTTACTAATATTATCAAGATTGTTATTAGAAAATATTGATTTTTTTGAAAGAAAAAATGCAATAAATGAAATAAAAAAGCAATATAATTTTTAATTGTAAAAATAGAAGAAAAAATGGATAAAATACATACTCTAGGAAGTGTCATTGAATTAAAAAATGATAGTCAGAAAGTCATGATTACATCAAGATTTCCGTTATATGACAATGAAGGTCAATTGGGATATTTTGATTATTCTGGATGTATTTTCCCAATTAGTATAGTTGGAAATGAAACTTATTTTTTCAATTTGGAAGATATAGATAAAGTCTTGTTTGAAGGTTACTATGATGAAAATGAAGAGGAGATGCAAAAAATATTTTTGAAATAAATAAAAGATATCAAATACCCTCACTTTTCAGTAGACGTTTTAAAATAGTCATCTGAAGAATAAAAGAAAAGTAATTTTTAATATTAAATTCTTTAAACACTCTATAAACTATTAAGGAAAAACGTTTTGAAAAAAGATAAATATATTGCATTGTGTTTGTTGTGTGCAATTGCCACGTCAAACTTATCGGCTGTTACGGTTTTTGCTCAGGATGCACAAACTATTTTGACGCAAGCTACGACTGTAACTGATCAAACAAGTGAAAAAGCTGGAGAAAATTCATCAGCTGAGGCGACAAGCGCTTCTGAGTCAGTTTCATCAGAAGCGACGACAGTGGTACCTGAGGCAAGTCTGCCTTCAACTGATCTCCATGCCCAACCAGCAGATAGCAAAACAGCTCCTACTGAGACTGTAATTGAGGGACAAACAGAAACTAATCCGACGACTAGTCCAGATAAACAGTTCCTTCAACAAGTGATTCCAAAGGAGAAACACAGGCTGGGACGCAAACAGATACAAGCAAACCCGAAACTCCAGCTCCTAGTCAGTCTGTAACACCAGTGGTGCCAAGCCAACCTCAAGTGACAGCAACACCTCAGAAATCTGAAGTTGTGACACCAGCCATTACGAGTGGCATTGATTTGCCAGATGTTGCCATACCTACGGCAATGGCTAGCGCAGCTTATGTCAAACACTGGATAGGCAATGATGCTTATACACACAATCTATTGTCTCACCGTTACGGCATTACTGCCGCACAGCTTGATGGATTCTTACAGTCGACAGGTATCACATACGATAGCAGTCGCATCGACGGTCAAAAAATCTTAGACCGAGAGAAATCATCTGGTCTGGATGCGCGTGCAATCATTGCCATTGCTATCGCAGAAAGTTCGCTTGGTACACAAGGCGTTGCCACAGCACCAGGTGCTAATATGTTTGGTTTTGGGGCAGTTGACAACAATACAACTAACGCTCAAAACTTTAGTGATGACAAGGCTGTCATTAAAATGACGCAGGAAACCATCATCCAAAACCAAAACACCAGCTTTGCCATTCAAGACCAAAAAGCACAATTCTTGTCAACTGGCAACTTGAATGTAGCGGCTCGAGGTGGGGTTTACTTCACGGATGCTAGCGGTTCTGGTAAACGTCGTGCGGCCATTATGGAGAGCATTGACAAGTGGATTGACGCGCATGGCGGAATTTCTGAGATTTCAAAGGAACCGCTCAACACGTCGTCCGTCGCTATGATGGCAGTCCCAACGAGTTACTCTGTTTCAAGAGCTAATCAAGCGGGCAACTATGTGGCAGGCACTTACCCTTGGGGCCAAAGAACTTGGCTACCAGTTTGGACCATTTATGGGTAATGGTGGCGATTGGAAAAATAAGCCGGGCTATCAAACCACACACGAGGCAAAAACAGGCTACGCCATCTCATTTAGCCCCGGCCAAGCTGGTGCTGATAGAACTTACGGCCACGTGGCCATCGTCGAAGACGTTAAGGAAGACGGATCTATCCCGATCTCCGAATCAAATGTCCTAGGACTTGGCACCATCTCCTACCGCACCTTCAGTGCAGCAGAAGCAGCACAATTGACTTATGTAGTTGGGGAGAAGTAGATAATTATTCTTTGAAAAACAAAAGGTTCTTAGCTTGTCAAAATCTAAGACCCTTTTATCTTTCATAAGAACTTTAAAATCAACAGATTTTTATCACCAAATGGACTGGACCGAGACCAATAGCCATTCCAATTGTTCCAGAAACACTTACCTTTGAGGAGTTTAAGGCATATGAGGATGTTAAAAAAGCAAGTGAGACTAATCAGATTTCACTTGGTATTAGCTTAAAAGAAGTTGATAATTGTAGCATTCCACTTTCGAAATTCAAACAGTTACTTTTTACTTCTGACAATCCAGATAATTTGTCTAACTTGATGCGCTTCTTAGTTAAATCTGTTTCATTGATTAAAGATAGTAAGTTTATCTTTTAGACACTGCTTCTGATTATGATGATTTGACAGAACAACAAATTGAATATATCAATAATCGAAGTGAAATAGCAGGGCATTTAGAAGCTATTGTTTCAGAAATCTATTTAAGAGAAGAATCTGGTAAAATAGAATCATGGTTTGTTACTATTCCTGATATGAATAGTTTTGTGGCAGAAACAAATATGGATAGAGAACAGATTTTATTCTTACTTGACTCGGCTCACAAATATCATATTTATTTCTTATTTGGTGGTTTAGCATCATACCTTATGACTAATATCTCAGATGTTCCAAAAGCTATTAGAACACAGGCACAGTATGTTCTCTTAGGAATGAGAGTTATGGATCAGTCAGTATTACCGAAATCATATAATTCAAAAGAACCTTATTTGAAACCAGATATGATTTATATTCATGATAGAAGACAAGAAAGAATGCTTAAAATCACTCAAGAAATAGAAATGGAGCATTGAGCATATGAAAAAACAAAAACTATTACTGCTTATTGGAGGCTTATTAATAATGATAATGATGACAGCATGTAAGGATTCAAAAATCCCAGAAAACCGCACAAAGGAAGAGTACCAAGCTGAACAAAATTTTAAACCGTTTTTTGAGTTTTTAGCACAAAAAGATAAAGATTTGAGCAAAATACAAAAATACTTACTATTAGTATCGGATTCAGGTGATGCATTAGATTTAGAATATTTCTATAGTATTCAAGATTTAAAAAAAAATAAGGATTTAGGGAAGTTTGAAACAAGAAAAAGTCAAATAGAAAAGCCGGGTGGCTATAATGAGTTAGAAAATAAAGAGGTCCCATTTGAATATTTTAAAAATAATATAGTTTATCCAAAAGGGAAACCGAATATTACATTTGATGACTTTATTATCGGAGCAATGGATACTAAAGAATTAAAAAAATTAAAAGTAAAAAGTTATTTATTAAAACATCCGGAAACTGAGTTGAAAGATATAACATATGAATTGCCGACACAGTCGAAGCTTATTAAAAAATGAGAGATAAATTTAAAATATCTGATATTAAGGAAGCAGATATTACTTTTACAAAAAGTGGAAAAAATAATTTTGACTATACACTAAGGATAAAAACTAAAAACAAGAGATACTATTTGGGTGAGACCTATAGTTTTAGAAAATAAACGGAGAAGTTATGGGAAATGATAATGTAACTATAAAACTAGAACATCGGGTTAAAACATCAGCAGATTTATCAGATTATGTATACAAATATGAGAGGGCTTATACAGATGCTTTAAATAATGGTGATGACATAAAAGAAGCAAGTGAAAGTACTAAAAAAGAGTTAAATCAACTAATTGATAGAACTGATTTAACTTATAGTGACGGTATGTATGACAAAGAGACTGGTATTGCAGCTATTGCTGTAAAAGATAAAAATACTGGTGAGACTTATATAGCTTATGCGGGTACTAATAAGGATGCTGATGGGGCAACCGACTTTATTTCAGATGCAAATATCGGTGCTAATAACTCTGCTTATTTAAAACGATTAGGAGACAAAGCTACTAGCTTTTATGATCGTGTTCAAAGTAATGGCGATAATATTACTGTCACAACAGGTCATTCTTATGGTGACTTTCTCGCTTCTAGAGTGGCAATTGAGCTAATTCCATTCTTTATTAACTTTAGAAAAGTTAATGATTCATTTCACTTTTGTTATTAGCTTGTGATCACTTATAAAGTGACAGCTAGTTCATGAAATCTCTTAGGAGTTTTCTGGCATTAAAGGTAACCTATGATTTAAAAAATATCTCATGGAATTCAATGCGGAATCCTCAACAGTCTTTTGTGGACTAACAGAAGTTCAGGATGTCGTTTCGGCAGGCCTTAACTATTCTCAGAAGGTTTTGGAAATTTCAATGGTACATTTGATACCTCAGGTAAGGGATTAGAATGGACAAAAACAATTCAAACAGGTATGAAAAAACGAGAAGAAGATGCTAAACAGTTGAGAAAAAAGCTTTAGAAGATTCAAATAAGCTCAGAAAAATTGCGTCAAAAGGAGTTACTTTGAATAATGCAGCAATAAAATCCCTTAAAAATGAAGTCCTTGAATTAAATCCCAAAAATGCTTTTAAAGGATGGGGAAAATTAGGAAGAATTGCTAAAGCTGGTAAAGTATTAGGTTGGACTGGGAAAATAGTCAATATAGAAACTAATGCCAAAAAAGACTTTTTTGATGATAAGACTTCTACACTAGATCAAAAAATCAAAAACTTTGCTATAGATTCAGGTGTAGATGCATTGTCCGGTGCAGCAATAGGAACTTTGGTAGGAGGACCTGTGGGAACCGTTGTTGGAGCAGTGCAGGGCTGGCATTTGATTTTGCTTTGAATTTTAAAGTTAAGGAGTTGGGTAATGAATCAATTACAGGTTTTGCTAAAAAAGGATTAAAAGATTTATTTGGAGGGTAAAATTTTTGAAACAGAGCAACCATAGATATCATGGACCGTTAATTGAGTTTGAAATAGAATATTCATATATTAAAATTTTTCCATGGATTGGACTATTTATATCTTGCATAGGGTTATATGCAAGTAATTTTGGTGATCCTTTAGGTTTTATAAAATTCATATTTTCTGTATGCATTTTTGTTAATTTGGTCTCAATAATTATTTCGCTTTTTTTTAAAAAAATATCTAATTTTTTAAAAAAAATTTCTTATATTTTATTATCATTAGTATTCCTAACACTTATTATAGGTTTTGATTTTATAGGCTTGGCAATGTTTTTAAATAATAGAAATTTTGGACATATTCAATCAATTTATTATACTGAGATGGCAAAAATGTATATTATGATAATGTTAATTATTTTTATTGTATTTTCTGGAATATATTATTTCTATTATTTACCAAAAAATCAGGGGAAAAAATGGAAATTTAATCAGTGGAAATTACAAAAAGGAAAAAAGGAACAATTAAAAATTAATTATGGAATTATTTTTGGTTTAGTGATGCTTTCTCCAGTCTTTCTTGTAGGTAGTATTGAAAATATTTTTGGTTTGATTGGAGGTGTATTATTTACGGCAACTTTTCCAGCTCTGATTGTCGATTCCCTTTATGCAACATATTATATTCATAAGCATCCCGAATATGAGTGATAAATTAATTAATTTAAGGTAGGAGCAATAAATATCTAGAAAAAATGAAGTAGGTAGAATAGTCTCTACGCTTGCTGAGAGTGTTTTTGTAGTAATCATAACAGCTCCAATTTGTACCAGTAGTAGCAGTTGTTATAGGTACTTTGGCCATTGTGGAGTAAAAGCACTCTATGAAAATGTTAAAGATGTAAGAAATTTTGTGGAGCCATTTCATGAGCAAATATTATTGATCAAGATGATATTTTGATTATCTGGCAGGATTTTTCCAGAGAGCTCAATTTAGAACAAGTATATTATTTCAATGAGGAAGATATTGATGAAGTAATTTTTGGAGGTACCATGACGAAGAGCAAGAAAGAGTAGCTCGTGTCATTGAAAATTGGAAAAATATTTCTAAGGGTAAGACTAGTGTAGAATAGAAATAATACACAAAAAGGGAAATTAAATCTCATGAAATTAAGGGAAATAGTAAAAATATTTTTTGATTTTTTATCGTTATGTTTTATAAATACTCTGGTGATATTGATTTTTTTAACAGATAATAGAATTCATATTCAGTTTCTAATACCAAAACCTATGCCATGCTTCAAGCGCGATGATACCATTAATTGATGGAATGACCCTCTGTAGGATTTAAAGTACTTTGTTTAACTATTGATACGAAGGAGTGGGAAGAAAGAATCAGTCTAGAAAAAGTAGAAGAAGGTTTTTTTGTGAAATCAAAAATAGCTAATCCTGAATATCATACAAATAATATGAATTTAAAAATCTTGATTCTTACATTGATATGTATACCATAACTATATTGCATTGAGTTGGTTGTTTGCGATAGCAACGTCAAGACAGCAATAAAATTGAAAAAATCAATAAGATAAGAGGAAAAGTGATGTTTAAAGGATTTAAAAAATTGATTATTATTATGGGAGGGATAAGCTTAATGATGATTTTAACAGCATGTGACTTAGTAAAAAAAATCACCAATGGGTTCAAGAACATTGAAAATACTTAGAAGCTGGATCAAAAGTTATCAAAGAAGTCAGCCAAAACATTCAACCAGTTATTTCTGATCTGAATAGCTATCTCAATGGAGCGGCAAGTGCTTTTGAGCAATCGGATTCGAGTGCAGCTACTCATATTAAAAATAACACCATCGCCCAATTTTAAAAAGCAGTACCAAATCGTGTGAGAAATTACCAGGCTAATTGTGAGTGAGAATCTATTGTTCTCACTTTTTTATTATCAAAACGCTTAAATTCTTTACTTAGACCTCACCTACACACTTCAGATAATGGGTGTTACATATTAATTAATAAATATGTAAAAAATAATATTTGATATGCTATAATAATAATATATTTGATTAATCAAAATTTTTTAGTGAAAGTATCTATCATCCTTAAGTAGTTGTTTTCATAATAGTTGTTGATGGATATCCCCTTAATTGTCTTGAGAATACTTGATAGAGAGACATTTTAAATGAGTAATGAAATGAATCATTTTATACCTATGTTATAACGGACTAATTAATACTTTGGAGAGATTTAATGACACTCTTTTTAATTATGATGGAGCGAGCGGGGTTAATCATATTATTAGCCTATGCCTTTGTGCATATCCCCTTTATAAAACAAACTTTGAAGCAACCCGAATTAAAAAAACACCAGTATATTCTGCTTATCTTATTTAGCTTATTTGCTATTATTTCTAATTTTACAGGGGTAGAAATTCAGTCAGATTTATCTATCATTCCACAAACTCTTAATCATATAGCAGATCAATCATCGGTTGCCAACACACGTGTTTTAACCATTGGTGTATCAGGTCTAATCGGTGGCCCCATAGTCGGTATTATAGTTGGTCTCTTATCTGTATTCGTTAGGTACTTGCAAGGAGGATTAGCCCCTCATATTTATGTCATTTCTTCCTTACTAATTGGTTTATGCTCTGGGTTATCAGGCAATTATCTTCGTAAAAATTATAATAAAATTCGTGTTTTAGATGCAATGGTTGTTGGTTTCGGTATGGAAATTCTACAAATGATCTGTATCCTCATTTTTAGTGTTGACTTTAATCAGGCGTTTCGATTAGTATCTTTTATCAGCATGCCAATGATTTTAAGTAATACTTTAGGTTTAGGTATATTTATATCCATTATTTCATCTACTCAAAAATTAGAAGAACATGCTAAAGCATTTCAAACCCATCAAGTACTTGAATTAGCAAATTTAACCCTTCCTTACCTTAGAAAGGGACTGACAACAGAATCTTGTCAACCAGTAGCTGAAATTATTCATAAACATATGGATGTGAGTGCTGTTAGCCTGACTAGTCAATCAGCCATTTTAGCCTATGTAGGAGATGGAGCTGACCATCATCTTCCTAATACTCAAATATTAACAAAGCTTGCTAAAAGAGCAATAGATACTGGTAAAGTTAGTGTCGCAACTGATAAAAGTGAAATCGAATGCGACCATAACAATTGCCCACTTAGTTCAGCAATTGTTATTCCATTACACATCCACGATGTTATAGTGGGTACTTTGAAATTATATTTTTCAGACGCACAACATATGACTTACGTTGACCGTCAATTAGCTGAAGGATTAGGCAATATCTTTTCCACTCAGTTAGCTTTGGGACAAGCTGAGGAAGCAACAAGGCTACTACAGGATGCGGAAATGAAGTCTCTCCAAGCGCAGGTTAATCCGCATTTTCTTTTTAATGCACTCAATACTATTTATGGTTTAATTCGCATGGATAGCGAAAAAGCAAGAAAGCTCGTCCAAGATTTTAGCAAGGTTATTCGTGCTAATCTTCAACGGGCAAAGCAAAATTTAATTCCTCTCCATGATGAATTGGAACAGGTTAACGCCTATTTAGCCCTTGAAGAAGCAAGATTTCCTAACATGGTGGCCTTTAATTTAGACAACCAAACAAATTCAGATGACAACTTAATGATTCCTCCCTTTACATTGCAGGTCTTGATTGAAAACTCTTATAAACACGCTTTTAAGCATATTAATAAAAATAATCAGCTAAAGGTTACTATTACAAGAAATAATGATAGGCTTCATATCATTGTCCAAGACAATGGTATTGGGATTCCAAAAGAAAAATTAATAACGCTTGGAAAAAAAACTCAAATTTCAAAACAAGGTTCTGGTACAGCTATTGAGAATCTCGTTCGTCGCTTGAATATTATTTATGATGGACAAGCAAGTTTAAAATTTGAATCAAATGATTCAGGAACTTGTGCTATTGTTAATATCCCCATTAAAAATTAGAAAGGTATTGTATGAAAGTTTTAGTAGTTGATGATGAACCAGTTGCACGTAACGAATTAATTTACCTTCTTAATAAGTATGATTCTAACCTCGTTATAGCAGAGGCGCATGATATGGCTACTGCATTAGCTATTTTACTTAGAGAAACTTTTGATGTAGCACTGTTAGATATCCATCTCAGAGATGATTCTGGGTTGCAATTAGCAGAGTATATCAATAAAATGCCCAAACCACCATTATTGATATTTGCGACTGCTTATGATCAATATGCTATTCAGGCTTTTGAGCATGATGCGCGTGATTATTTGTTAAAACCCTATGATTTTGATAGGCTAAAGCAAGCTATGGATAGAGTAAAAGGAGCGCTAAGTACATCTACAATTATAGAGAGCGTAACTTCCGGTCCTCTCTTCAAGCAACAGTATCCATTGACAGTAGAAGATCGAATCTATCTGGTGTCGGCGGATGATATCCTTTTGATTGAAGCTATGCAAGGAAAACTGATTATACAAACACCTGATAAAAATTATGAAATTGATGGCTCTCTACAACAATGGCAAGATAAACTACCATCATCTCAATTTGTACGGGTACATCGCTCTTACATTGTGAACATTAATGCTATTAAAACGATTGAACCTTGGTTTAACCAAACACTTCAGTTACACCTTTGTAATAAAATAACAGTTCCTGTTAGCAGAGCAAATGTAAAACCCCTAAAACAAATGTTAGGCATATCTACCTAACTAATGAAAAGTTATTCATCATAAAACTTAGACTATTCATTTCTAAAAAACAACCATTCATCTTGAAAATAGGAAATTTCAATTTTTCAATGCTATACTAAAGTCATGAAAACGCTTAATAAAATTAAGCAAAAAAATTTTTAGGAGGCAGTGATATGGTAACATTTTTAGGAGGGGTAGCCCTTTTAATTGTTGGTTATTTCACGTACGGTAGATACATTGAAAAGAATTTTCAAATTGATGAAAATCGCCAAACACCTGCAGAAGCATTAAGGGATGGATATGATTTTGTTCCTATGCCAAAATGGAAGAATGGGATGATTGAGTTATTGAACATCGCAGGAACCGGACCTATCTTTGGACCTATTTTAGGAGCACTCTATGGTCCAGTTGCTTATATCTGGATAGTCTTAGGATGTATTTTTGCAGGGGCTGTTCATGATTATATGATTGGAATGATTTCTCTTAGAAATAATGGTGCATATCTTCCTGAATTAGCTAGTCGCTATCTTGGAAAGTCAATGAAGCATGTGATCAACATTTTTTCAATGCTATTACTTATTTTAGTTGCAACCGTATTTGTGGTAACTCCAGCTAATCTTATCCTAAGTATTTTACCAGCTGGGACACTATCTTTACCTTGGATAATCGGTCTTATTTTCGTTTATTACCTTATTTCTACAGTCTTACCTATTGATAAAGCACTTGGTAAAGTTTATCCTGTATTCTGCGTCATCTTAATGGTTAGTACGGCAGCAGTTGGCTTCCGTTTATTAACTGGTGGCTTTGATATGCCAAACTTAACTTTTGAAACCTTTAAAAATATGCATCCAGCTGGGCTTGGGATATTCCCTGCTTTATTCTTTACCATTTCATGTGGAGCCATCTCTGGTTTCCATGCTACCCAAGCACCTATGGTCTCAAGAACAACTGTTAATGAGAGAGAAGGGCGTTTCACTTTCTACGGCATGATGATTGCAGAAGGAGTAATTGCGATGATTTGGGCAGGTGCTTCAATGAGCTTGTTCAAAGGTCAAAATCTCTATGAAATGATTGCTGCTGGGACACCTTCTGCAGTTGTCAATCAAGTAATGTTAATGTTACTCGGTAGTGTAATTGGAACTATCGCTATCATTGGTGTTATTGTTCTCCCTGTTTCATCTGGTTTATCAGCTTTCCGTAGCTTACGTACTATCGTTGCTGATTATATCCATGTCAAACAAGATACTCTTCCAAAAATCTTTGCTGTAACTATCCCATTATATGTTATTTCATTTGTCCTTACACACGTTGATTTTAATCTCCTATGGCGTTACTTTAACTGGGCAAATCAAGTAACTGCTGTTATTGGTTTATTAGTTGCTACAAGATATCTCATCCTAAAAAGACGAAATTATTGGGTAACATTTGTACCAGCTATGTTCATGTTGTATGCAGTAGTTGTTTATATTTTATCTCAACCAATTGGATTTAATATGGGCTTAGGCATCTTAACTTATTCACTTGCTTTAGTGTTAACAGGTATTCTTGTTGGACTTTTCTGGAAATCTGGTCAAAAACAATTAAAAACTGTTCATCCTGAAGCATTCCTGTTTAACGATCATAGACCAATTAATTATTACAGTAGTTTAGATTCTTAATATTATTTTGAAGCCATGTTATTAAGACTTACAGTTATCACAATAACCTCGAATGAAGTATCATTCGAGGTTATTTTTCTACTAAAAATTCCAGTAAATATTTCTGTTTGATTACAAATGTTACAAAAATATTTGACAACCTTCTTTCAGAAACTTATAATAGATTTGTCCATAACAGAGCAAAAGAGAGAGGATAGTACATGAGAAAACGTTCAATTTTGCCAATATTAGCTGTCTTATTTGTTTTCATGAGTATCTTTAGCGTATATTCTATTTTTCGTGGTGATAAAGCCAAAGAAAAAGCAAGTGTCATAAAACAAGCATCTCAAACAAGTCAAACTTCAAAAAAAGAGGTCTTACAAAAGAAGACTTATCCAAATCTAAATAAATATTCAAATCTAGAAATTCATGTTTCATCTACGAGGCAAACAATGACAATAACCTCGAATGACAAGGTCATCTTTAAAACGATTGTTTCAACAGGAGCAAAAGAGAGCCCTACCCCAAAAGGAACTTTTGTCATAGAACCGGAACGAGGAGATTTTTTCTATAACGCCTCATCAAAAGAAGGAGCCTATTATTGGGTCTCCTTTAAAGAACATGGTATTTATCTCTTTCATAGCGTTCCGACTGATCAACAAGGAAATGAGATTCCAGAAGAAGCAAAGCAATTAGGAAAAGCCGCCTCACATGGCTGTGTGCGTATGTCAAGGGCGGATGCAAAATGGTTCTATGAAAATATTCCTCAAGGAACGACTGTTACCATCAAATAGTCTTAATGTGGTAAAAATCATGTTATTAAAAGCTCGGAGTAAACTTCCAGAGCTTTTTCGTATATCCCTTAAACTCAATTAGTAAACGAAACCTATCAGCGGAATAAATGTATAAAGTATTTCGATATCATTAAAAAAATGATAGAATAATAGTGTTAATCGAATATTTTATCGACCTTTATATGCGGTTGAAAAAGAATAAAACTAAAAAATTAGACCTCTAACAAATAGATGTAGACTTTTAAGGTAGTCTATACATAAGGAGAATTTATTTCATGGCTACTATTCAATGGTTCCCAGGACACATGTCCAAAGCTCGCCGTCAAGTTCAAGAAAATATTAAGCATGTTGATTTTGTTACAATTTTAGTGGATGCAAGGTTACCTCTTTCTAGTCAAAATCCAATGCTAACCAAAATCGTCGGAGACAAACCCAAACTAATGATCCTCAATAAAGCTGATCTAGCAGATCCTATTCGAACTAAAGAATGGAGAGATTTTTATGAATCTCAAGGTTTAAAGACATTAGCTATTAATTCTAAAGAACAATCAACAGTTAAAAAAGTAACCGACATCGCTAAAATATTAATGTCCGATAAAATTGCTAAGCTACGGGGACGTGGTATTCAAAAAGAGACACTTCGTACGATGATTATTGGAATTCCGAATGCAGGTAAATCGACTCTAATGAATCGCCTAGCAGGTAAAAAAATTGCAGTGGTTGGTAATAAACCAGGTGTCACAAAAGGTCAGCAATGGCTCAAATCTAATAAGGAACTGGAAATTTTGGACACTCCTGGTATCTTGTGGCCCAAATTTGAAGATGAATTAGTTGGATTAAAGCTAGCATTAACAGGGGCAATCAAAGATCAATTATTGCCTATGGATGAGGTAACAATATTTGGATTGAATTACTTTAAAACCTATTATCCTGATCGTCTCAAAGAGCGTTTTAAAAGCATTAATTTAGAGGATGAAGCTCCTGAAATCATCATGGCCTTAACACAAAAATTAGGTTATCGTGACGATTACGATCGCTTTTATAATTTATTTGTCAAAGAAGTTCGCGATGGTAAATTAGGACGCTATACGTTAGATATCGTCGGAGAACATGATGGCAACAATTAAAGAAATCAAAGCAATTTTAGAGACTATTGTTGATTTAAAAGACAAACGTTGGCAAGAATATCAAACAGATTCACGCGCAGGTGTTCAAAAAGCAATCCTTCAACGAAAAAAAAATATTCAGTCAGATTTAGACGAAGAAGCGCGCTTAGAACAAATGTTGGTCTACGAAAAAAAACTTTACATTGAACATATAAACCTTATTGCAGGAATCGATGAAGTAGGTAGAGGTCCTTTAGCGGGACCAGTAGTAGCTGCTGCTGTTATTCTTCCACCAAACTGTAAAATAAAACATCTCAATGACTCCAAAAAAATTCCAAAGAAAAAGCATCAAGAAATCTATCAAAATATTTTAGATCAAGCGTTAGCAGTTGGTATTGGTATTCAAGACAGCCAATGTATTGATGATATCAACATTTATGAAGCTACAAAACATGCTATGATTGATGCAGTTTCTCATTTATCTGTGGCTCCTGAACATCTTTTAATTGATGCTATGGTTTTAGATCTATCAATTCCACAAACTAAAATTATCAAAGGTGATGCTAATTCACTCTCTATTGCAGCAGCTTCAATCGTAGCTAAAGTGACCAGAGATAAAATAATGTCTGATTATGATAGCACATATCCTGGATATGCATTTTCTAAAAATGCTGGCTATGGTACTAAAGAGCATTTAGAAGGTTTGCAAAAATACGGTATTACTCCGATACATCGTAAAAGTTTTGAACCTATAAAATCAATGTTGTAAATAATACGGAAGAGGAAAAGATGACCGAAAAAGAAAAAATGTTAGCAGGACAATATTATCGTCCATCAGCACCTGAACTACGCAAGGATAGAGAAGTTGCACTAAAAAATATGCAAGCCTTTAACAATGAAGATAATAGTAGCAAACGTAACGTCATTTTACAAAAATGGTTTGGTGCTACTGGGAAGAGTATCCATATGGAACAACGTTTTGTCTGCGATTATGGTTGTAATATTTATGTTGGTGAAAACTTCTACGCCAATTTTAACCAAACTTTCTTAGATGTTTGTGAAATTCGTATTGGCGATAACTGTATGTTTGGCCCAAACTGTCAACTCCTCACCCCACTCCATCCTCTAGATCCAATAGAAAGAAATTCAGGATTAGAATACGGTGCCCCAATCCAAATCGGGAATAATGTCTGGCTAGGTGGAGGAGTGACTATTTTACCAGGTGTTGTATTAGGAGATAATGTCGTCGTTGGCGCTGGAAGTGTCGTTACGAAATCATTTGAAAATAACGTTGTTATAGCAGGAAACCCTGCTAAGATAATCAAAAAATTAGCTTAAAATTAGAAAAAACCTTTAATTATAACGAAGGTTTTTTCTAATTTCAAAAATAGGTAAAGTAAATATTCTGCTAATTTAATCTATCTTATTTATAATGATTTTAAATAGAAAAACCTTGATATAATAATGTTTTCTTAAGTATAAAATTCTTTAAAAAGTAGATATTTTTCCAAAAAATTATGTTATTATAGATTTGTGCTCATTTTTGAACACTTTATCTTTCATTTTAAGGAGTTTTATGAAAAAGCTATTAACCACTCCTGTAATGGGTTGTACTTTGGTTATACTTTCTCTAACGTCCCTATTTGTTGGTGTGAAATCTATCCCACTGGAGCAAATAACACACCTTGATCAATCACAGGTAGATATTTTTTTAACGAGTCGCTTACCAAGAACCATTAGTATCCTAATATCTGGTGCAAGTTTGTCAGTCTGTGGCCTGCTGATGCAACAACTAACCCAAAACAAGTTCGTTTCACCGACAACTTCAGGGACTATGGATTGGGCGAAATTAGGAGTAGTTGTTACGCTGATTTTCTTTAAAAATACCTCTATTTTTATTCAACTATGTATAGCTTCAGGTTTTGCCATTTTAGGATCGCTTCTTTTTGTAACCATTTTAAAAATGATTACTTTTAAGGATAATATTTTTATACCTCTTATCGGACTGATGCTTGGACAAATTGTAGCAGCAGCAACAGTATTTTTAGGAACACATTTTCAAGTACTACAATCTGTCAACAGTTGGCTTCAAGGTAATTTTTCCATCATGACTAGCCATCGCTACGAAATTCTTTACTTAGCATTGCCATGTTTGTTTTTAGTATATTTTTTTGCTCATCAGTTTACCATTGTTGGGCTTGGAGAAAGCTTCGCTAAGAATTTAGGGGTTGCTTATGAAAAGATGATTTACTTTGGTTTAGTTTTGGTTTCAATTATGACATCCCTAGTCATTATTATCGTAGGAGCTTTACCTTTCTTAGGTTTAATCGTACCTAATCTAATTAGCATAACTAAAGGAGATCATATGTCCTCAACTATCTTAGAGACATCGCTTTTAGGGGCTTGTATCGTCATGATATGTGATCTTTTTGGTCGCTTAGTTATTTTTCCTTATGAAGTCTCAATAGGAGTTACGCTAGGAGTATTAGGTAGTGCCTTTTTCCTGATTTCAATTATAAGAAATGAGGGAAAATCATGATTAAGGATTTAGAGATACCAAAATTACTTATTTTACTGATACTACTAATTGCTGCTATTATTTTGTTTTTAATTTATGGTATTCCAACTGACGCAAATGAATTTTTGATTATCTATATCCTAAAAACACGTTATCAAAAACTGATTGCATTAATTTTGGTTGGTATCTGCATTGGTAGTTCTAGTCTTATTTTTCAAACTCTAACCAATAACCGACTTTTAACTCCGTCCATTATTGGTTTAGATAGCTTATATATCCTTATCCAAACAGGATTAATGTATTTAATCGGAGCTCAGCGTGTCATAAAATTTTCATCTTTTAGTAGCTTCCTCCTTTCATTATTATTAATGGTTGGATTTGCTTACTTATTATTTACGATACTTTTTCGAAATAAAAAACAGTCTTTGTATTTTGTTCTATTAGCTGGACTCATATTTAATACATTATTTTCTTCTATCTCATCCTTTATTCAAGCCATTATGGACCCCAACGATTTTATGATTTTACAAAATCAGCTCTTTGCTAGTTTCAATGCTATTAACACCAAGATCCTTTGGATTTCTTTCATTATCATTGTCGTTAGCTTTGTCATTAATTGGCCTTTTATAAAGGAATTGGATGTCTTACTATTGGGTAAAGAAAATGCGATATCACTCGGCATCTCATATCAAAAGCTTACTACTAGATTTTTTTTATGGTTAGCATTGATGGTAGCTATAGCAACAGCATTAGTTGGGCCGATTACTTTTTTAGGCTTACTTGTAGCACATATTACCTATCACAGTTTTCATACCTTTAGACATCAAATATTAGTTCCTATAGCCATTGTTATCTGTATCTTTACACTTGTCTTAGGGCAGCATCTCGTTCAAAATCTATTACACCTCACTGTTCAACTAAGTGTTCTCCTCAACCTTATCGGGGGAAGTTATTTTATATTCACCTTAATCAAAGGAAGGAAAAACTTATGATTCAAATAAACAATTTACATAAGTTCTATGGCCAAAAGGAAATATTAAAAGACATTAATATTTCGATTCCTAAAGGAAAAGTAACAGCTATTTTAGGTCCAAATGGATCTGGAAAGAGTACATTGCTGAGTTGTATCAGTCGACTTGAACCTTATGATAATGGTGAAATTTTCCTTGATAAAGTACCATTAGCCCACTACAGTTCAAATGACTTAGCCAAAACATTAGCCATATTAAGACAATCTAATCACTTAACACTCAAGATAAAGGTGAGAGACTTGATAGGATTCGGTAGATTTCCTTATAGTAAAGGACGGTTAAGTCAAAAAGATAAAGCTGTCATAGAATCAGTTATATCTTATATGGATTTAAACGATATAGCTGACGAGTTCATTAATAACCTCAGCGGAGGTCAAATTCAAAGAGCTTTTATCGCAATGACAATGGCACAAGATACTCAATATATTTGCTTAGATGAGCCACTCAACAATTTAGATATGAAATATGTTGTTCAAATGATGGATCTTATCAAACGATATGCGTATGAGTTTAATAAAACTATAGTGATTATTATTCACGACATCAATTTTGCAACTCACTACGCTGACAATGTTGTCGCTTTAAAAGAAGGACAAGTGGTGACTTGTGGGACTGTCGAAGATGTTATGCAAGAAAAAATCCTTTCTCATTTATTTGATATGCCTATCCGTATCGAAACTGTTGATGGTAAACCAATTATCCTTTTTTGTACAACGTAAATAAAGAGATTTATGTAGGATAACATTTTTAGTTTTTATCTATTTTAGGAGATTTTATTTAATGACAAAAAAACTTATTATTGCTATATTAGCACTATGCACTATCTTAACCACTTCTCAAGCTGTTTTAGCTAAAGAAAAATCACAAACTGTTACCATAAAAAACAACTATTCGGTCTATATTAAAAAAGAAAAAAGAGACAAGCCGGATAATAAAAAGCAAATCAGCGAGACACTTAAAGTTCCTTTAAAACCCAAAAAAGTAGTTGTTTTTGATATGGGAGCTTTGGATACTATCACAGCTTTAGGAGCTGAAAAATCTGTTATTGGTATCCCGAAGGCTAAAAATGCTCTAAGTTTATTGCCCAATAACGTCAAATCTGTTTATAAAGCTAAGAGATACCAAGACGTAGGAAGTCTCTTCGAACCAAACTTTGAAGCTATTGCTCGTATGCAACCTGATGTGGTTTTCCTAGGAGCACGTATGGCTTCTGTTGATAATATTGAAAAATTAAAGGAGGCTGCACCTAAAGCAGCATTAGTATATGCTGGAGTCGACTCAAAAAAAGTATTTGACAAAGGAGTTGCTGAGCGTGTCACAATGTTAGGGAAAATCTTCGACCAAAATAAAAAGGCAAAAACCTTTAATAAAGATATCGCACAAGCTGTTCTTAAATTGCAGAAAACTATTGAGAAAAAAGGTAAACCTACAGCTCTATTTGTAATGGCAAACAGCGGTGAACTTTTAACTCAATCACCTTCTGGTCGTTTTGGTTGGATTTTCTCTGTAGGTGGATTTAAAGCAGTCAATGAAAATGAAAAACTAAGTTCACATGGTACTCCCGTATCTTATGAATACATCGCTGAAAAAAATCCTAACTATCTCTTTGTTTTAGATCGTGGAGCGACTATTGGACAAGGAGCTTCATCAAAAGAACTTTTTAATAACGATGTTATTAAAGCAACTGATGCTGTCAAAAACAAACGTGTTCATGAGGTAGATGGAAAAGATTGGTATATCAATTCAGGCGGAAGCCGAGTAACACTCCGTATGATTAAAGATGTACAGAACTTTGTTGATAATCGTTAATTTTTTGTCAAAGGCTAGGAAAAATCCTAGTCTTATTTTTTTGAAAAAATAGCTATTATCAATGCTTCAGAGTATAGATTGATCTTATCACTTTATTTTGTCTATTATTTTCGAATATAGTCAATGGAGGTAACCTTATGAATCATTTTGAACTATTTAAGCTTAAAAAAGCTGGATTAACAAATCTTAATATCAACAATATTATCAACTATCTCAAAAAGAATAGTTTAACTTCTCTATCTGTTCGCAATATGGCCGTAGTATCAAAATGTAAAAATCCTACTTTCTTTATAGAAAATTATAAACAGCTAGACCTTAAAAAACTTCGACAAGAATTCAAAAAATTTCCAGTTCTATCGATTTTGGATTCTAACTATCCTTTAGAGTTAAAAGAAATATATAATCCACCAGTTCTACTTTTTTATCAGGGTAATATTGAACTTCTATCTAAACCTAAATTAGCTGTAGTGGGGGCAAGACAGGCATCTCAGATAGGTTGTCAGTCTGTTAAAAAGATTATCAAGGAGACTAACAATCAATTTGTTATCGTAAGTGGTTTAGCGCGTGGCATTGATACAGCAGCACATGTTAGTGCTTTAAAAAATGGCGGCAGTAGTATAGCTGTTATCGGGAGTGGTTTAGATGTTTATTATCCAACGGAGAATAAGAAACTTCAAGAATATATGTCATATAATCATCTCGTATTATCAGAATATTTTACCGGAGAACAACCCTTGAAATTTCATTTCCCCGAACGTAACCGTATTATTGCAGGGCTGTGTCAAGGTATTGTGGTTGCCGAAGCTAAGATGAGATCTGGAAGTTTAATTACCTGTGAAAGAGCATTAGAAGAGGGACGAGAAGTTTTTGCCATTCCCGGAAATATTATCGATGGCAAATCAGATGGATGCCACCATCTTATCCAAGAAGGAGCTAAATGCATTATTTCAGGAAAAGATATCCTTTCTGAATATCAGTAGTGTTTTGCTTTCTACTATAGGAGAAGTTTTCTATTGACAGTTTAAGAAAAGTGAGTTATTATGCTATAAGTTTACGATATAGAAAGTGATACCTATGGCAACTACGACAAAAACGTCGACCAAAAAAACAAGTAAAAAAAAATCAGCTACTGCTAAAAAAAATCTAGTTATTGTGGAGTCTCCTGCAAAAGCAAAGACTATCGAAAAATACTTAGGACGTAACTATAAAGTTGTAGCCTCAGTAGGTCATATCCGTGATTTAAAAAAGTCAAGTATGTCCATTGATTTTGAGAATAATTACGAACCACAATATATTAATATTCGTGGTAAAGGACCTCTCATTAATGATTTAAAAAAAGAAGCTAAAAAGGCTAAAAAAGTTTACCTCGCGAGTGACCCGGACCGTGAAGGAGAAGCTATTTCCTGGCATTTAGCGCATATTTTAGATTTAGACAAAGAAGACAGAAACCGTGTTGTTTTCAATGAAATCACAAAAGATGCTGTTAAAAATGCTTTTGTGGAACCTCGTCAGATTAACATGGATCTCGTTGATGCTCAGCAAGCACGACGTGTTTTAGATCGCATTGTTGGTTATTCTATCTCACCTATTTTATGGAAAAAAGTAAAAAAAGGGCTATCAGCTGGACGTGTACAATCAGTTGCTCTTAAACTAATCATTGATCGTGAAAATGAGATTAAGGCTTTCCAACCGGAGGAGTATTGGACTATTGACGGTTCCTTTAAAAAAGGAACACGTAAATTCAATGCCACTTTCTACGGTTTAGACGGAAAGAAATTCAAATTATCGAATAATGAAGACGTCAAAACAGTTCTAAAACGTATTAAAACTGATGAATTCTTAGTTGAAAAAGTTGAAAAAAAAGAGCGTCGTCGTAATGCACCATTACCGTATACAACTTCTTCATTGCAACAAGATGCAGCTAATAAAATCAATTTTCGAACTCGTAAAACCATGATGATTGCGCAACAGCTGTACGAAGGACTTAGCTTAGGCACAGCAGGTCATCAAGGTCTGATTACCTATATGCGTACTGATTCTACACGTATTAGTCCGTTAGCACAAAATGAAGCAACAGAATTTATTACTAACCGTTTTGGTGCAAATTATTCTAAACATGGGAATAAAGTTAAAAATGCTTCTGGAGCACAAGACGCTCACGAAGCTATTCGCCCATCTAGTGTTAATCATACACCCGAAAGTATTGCTAAGTATTTAGACAAAGATCAACTAAAACTTTACACTCTTATCTGGAACCGTTTTATTGCAAGCCAAATGACAGCAGCAGTCTTTGACACAATGAAAGTTAATTTAACGCAAAATGGTGTTACTTTTATTGCTAATGGTAGCCAAGTCAAGTTTGATGGTTACATGGCTGTTTATAACGATACTGACAAAAATAAAATGTTACCAGATATGGAGGAAGGAGAAAGTGTTAAAAAGGTTAATACGAATCCTGAACAACACTTCACTCAACCTCCTGCAAGGTTTTCAGAAGCAAGTCTCATTAAAACACTTGAAGAAAACGGTGTAGGTCGTCCTTCAACTTATGCCCCAACGCTTGAGACTATTCAAAAACGTTATTATGTTAAGCTTGCAGCTAAACGCTTCGAACCAACTGAACTTGGTGAAATTGTTAATAGCCTTATTGTAGAATTTTTCCCAGATATTGTTGATGTTACCTTCACTGCCGAAATGGAAGGGAAACTAGACGAAGTTGAGATTGGTAAAGAGCAGTGGCAAAAGATTATCGATGAATTTTATAAACCATTTGAAAAAGAACTTGCAAAAGCAGAAACTGAAATGGAGAAAATTCAAATAAAGGATGAACCTGCTGGATTTGATTGCGAGCTATGTGGATCACCAATGGTAATAAAACTAGGACGTTATGGAAAGTTTTATGCGTGTAGCAATTTCCCTGAATGTCATAACACAAAAGCTATCACTAAGGAAATAGGTGTTATTTGTCCTATCTGTCAAAAAGGACAAGTTATTGAGCGAAAAACAAAACGCAATCGTATCTTTTATGGCTGTGACCGCTACCCAGAATGTGAGTTTACATCTTGGGACAAACCTATTGGACGAACTTGCCCCAAATCAAATGATTTCTTAGTGGAGAAAAAAGTACGCGGTGGTGGTAAACAAGTTGTTTGCTCAAATGAAAAATGCGACTACCAAGAAGAGAAAATTAAATAAAGTGGAATCTGAGTGTTTAGCTCAGATTTTTAAAAAAATTATTATTTTACATAACTTAATTTATGTATTTATTTTTATGGGAGAATTAATAAAAAAGTGCTATAATATAGGTGTATTCATAGTGTGAGGTGCCGTTATGTCCTATATTGAAATGAAGCATTCCTATAAGCGTTATCAAACAGGTGAAACCGAAATTGTTGCTAACAATGATATTAGTTTCAGTATTGAAAGAGGTGAGTTGGTGGTTATTCTTGGTGCATCCGGCGCTGGCAAATCTACTGTTCTCAATATACTAGGAGGGATGGATAGTAATAGCGAAGGTGAAGTTTTAATTGATGGTAAGAATATTGCTAATTATACCATCAGGGAATTGACTCGTTACCGTAGATATGATGTCGGGTTTGTTTTTCAATTCTATAACTTAGTCCCTAATCTAACAGCACTAGAGAATGTAGAATTGGCTTCAGAAATTGTTCCAAAGGCATTAGATGCCCAACAGGCATTAGAAAACGTAGGTTTGGGACACCGTATCAATCATTTTCCAGCACAGCTTTCCGGTGGCGAACAGCAACGCGTTGCAATAGCACGAGCTATTGCCAAAAAACCTAAACTGTTACTTTGTGATGAACCTACTGGTGCTTTAGATTACCAAACTGGAAAACAAGTACTAGCCATCCTGCAAAAGATGGCGCAATCAAAAGAAACAACTGTGATCATTGTTACTCATAATACTGCCTTAGCGCCAATTGCAAATCGCGTGATCCATATGCATGATTCAAAAATCAGTGATATTGTAATAAACGAGAATCCAAGTGATATTCAGAACATAGAATATTAGAGGTTATACAGATGGGAAAGACATTTTGGAAAGATATCTATCGATCAATTACGACTTCAAAAGGTAGATTTTCATCAATCCTCTTACTTATGATGTTAGGCTCATTTGCTTTTATAGGACTGAAGGTCTCAGCACCTAATATGCAAAGAACAGCACAAAATTACCTTGCTCATCATCATGTTATGGATATTACCGTTTTCAATTCTTGGGGACTTGACAAACATGATCAAACTGTTTTAGAAAGCTTAAAAGGATCACAAGTTGAATTTTCTTACTTTGTAGATACAACCCCTCAACAGAATAGTAAATCTTATCGATTGTATTCCAATACCAAAACGATATCAACCTTTGATCTTGTTAAGGGACGTCTCCCTTTAAATAAATCAGAAATTGCTCTCTCATTTCAGGAACGAAAAAAATATGCAATAGGTGATAAAATTAATTTTAAACAAGATAAAAACAAACTGTTTTCAAATACAGGTCCTCTAACTATTGTAGGTTTTGTTAATTCTACCGAGATTTGGTCTAAGACAAACCTTGGTAGTTCTCAAACAGGGGACGGCGACTTAGATAGTTATGGCGTATTAGATAAGACAGCATTTCACTCTCCAGTATATACAATGGCAAGGGTAACTTTTAAAGATCTTAGGTTGATTAACCCTTTCTCAATAAGTTACAAAGAAAAAGTAGCGAAATACCAAGAAAAGGTATCGCGAAAATTAAATATTCACAATAAAATAAGATATACCAAAACAAAAAAAGAGAGCCTACGTAAAATCGATGAGGAGGAAAAAAGCCTACTAAAAGCTCAAAAACAAATCAATCGGTTAGATAATGATAGCCTAGCGATGCCACTATCTCAAAGACAAGCTATTCAAATGAAAATTAAACAAGACCGACTATCTCTTTTGAAACGAACAAAAGAGCTTCTAAAATTGAGACATAACACCCAAATAATGGAATCGCCTCAAATTATTGTCTACAACCGTACTACCTTTCCTGGAGGACAAGGATATAACACTTTTGACTCCAGTACAAATAGCACTTCTAAAATCAGTAATCTTTTCCCCATTATTTTATATTTAGTCGCAGCATTAGTAACCTTAACAACAATGACTAGGTTCGTCGAGGAAGAAAGAACCAACGCAGGCATATTAAAAGCACTAGGCTATAGTGACCGCCAAGTTATCTTTAAATTTATTATTTATGGTTTTATAGCAGGAACATTAGGGACTACTTTGGGTATCATTGGAGGGCATTATCTTTTACCTCGTATTATTTCTGATATCATTTCCAAAGACCTGACTATTCCAAACACACAGTATCATCTTTTCTTAAATTACAGTTTACTAGCCTTTGTTTTTTCATTATTAAGCATTGTTCTTCCAGTTTTTGTTATCACTCGACGTGAGTTGAAAGAAAAAGCAGCATTTTTATTATTACCAAAACCACCAGCTAAAGGATCTAAAATAGCTTTAGAGTATATCAATTGGATTTGGAAAAAACTGTCCTTCACACAAAAAGTAACTGCTAGAAATATTTTTCGTTACAAACAAAGGATGATTATGACCATATTTGGAGTTGCTGGATCAGTAGCGCTCTTATTTTCAGGTCTAGGAATACAATCCTCCTTAAAGCAAACCGTCAATGAACATTTCGGTCGTATTATGCCCTATGATATATTGCTAACATATAACACAAATGCTTCTCCCCCAAAAATACTTGAACTACTTTCAAAAGATTCAAAAATAGACAAATACCAACCAATACACCTTGAAAATCTTGACGAATCCATTCCTGGACAAATTAATAAACAGTCAATTTCCCTATTCATAACAGACAAAAAACAATTACTACCTTTTATTTATTTACAAGAAGCAACAACTAATAAGTCATTGCACTTGAATAATAAAGGGATTATTATTTCTAAAAAATTAGCTCAATTTTATCATGTTAATACCGGTGATTTTATCCATTTATCTCATTCACAAACACTTCCTTCTAGAAAATTAAAAATAACAGGAGTTGTCAATGCGAATGTTGGTCACTATATTTTTATGACAAAACAATACTATCGAACTATTTTTAAGAAAGAAGCTAAAGATAACGCTTTTTTGGTTAAGTTAACCAAACATAAAATCGCAAATAACTTAGCAGAAAAACTTTTAGAAATTAATGGAGTTGAGTCTCTTACGCAAAATGCTCTTCAGCTGGCTAGTGTAGAAGCCGTTGTGCGTTCTTTAGATGGCTCTATGACTATTTTAGTTGTCGTATCTTTATTGTTAGCCATTGTAATTCTCTATAATCTCACTAATATTAATTTAGCAGAACGTAAGCGGGAGCTATCAACTATAAAGGTATTAGGTTTTTATAATGAAGAAGTAACTTTATACATTTACCGCGAAACCATTATTTTATCAACCATCGGTGTGATTCTAGGCACCATTAGCGGTACTTATTTACACCGTCAAATGATGTTGCTAATTGGTTCAGATCAAATACTTTTTGGTGAAAAAGTATCACCAACTACATTTATAATACCAATAAGCGTAGTAGTCATCATTCTAATAAGTCTAGGTTTTATAGTTAACCATCAATTAAAAAAACTCAATATGTTAGATGCCTTGAAATCAGTAGATTAGTTTATAATAAAGATTATCTTTTCTAATCTTTTCGATAACGATTGACAGCAAGTAATCTTAATTGTATAATATAACAGTATAAAGTTAGATAAAAGTGAGATATTTATGAGAGAGTCTATTTTTGAGGAAACTGCAAAAGGTAAAGTATCAAGGCATGTCCTTTTAACTATATTATTGGCTTTGATATTACTATTTACAGCAGATTTCCTTACCTATATTATTATTGAATTGATTATCTCGCTTGATTTTTGGAAACTAGAGTGGGATAGCGATATCGTCCAGTTAATCATTTTACTAGCAACTTCAATTAGTACGGTAATGTTATTTATGTGGGTGAAATTTAAAGAGAAGCGTCCAATTAGTTCTCTAGGGCTATTTAAAGAAGGAGCCCTAACAGAATTATCTAGAGGATGGTTAGTCGGGAGCGTTCTCTTTGGAGCCTGCTTAATATTAACAATAATTTCAGGCTCTGGAGTTATCGAAACTGTTCGTTTTACAGCTGATAAATTGATTTGGTTTCTTATTTTTGCTGTTGGATGGCAGGTACAAAGCGCATCTGTTGAAATATTGTGTCGTGGATGGTTACTTCCGGTGAGTGCCACAAAGTATAGTAAGATAGTTTCTGTCAGTATCAGTTCAATCTTTTTCGGTCTTCTGCATAGCGCTAATAATCATGTAAGCCTTATCTCGATTTTCAATCTGTGTCTCTTTGGACTATTTCTATCGCTCTATGTTATTTTAAAAGGTAACATCTGGGGGGCGTGTGGTATTCATGGCGCCTGGAACTGTGTACAAGGGAGTGTCTTTGGAATCGAAGTTAGTGGAGAGCCAATGTTGTCTAACTCCCTAGTCCATGTTAAAACCTATGGTGCTGACTGGATTAGCGGTGGAAAATTTGGTGTGGAAGGAAGCATGATTACCAGTATTGTTCTTATCGTAGCATGTTATTGGCTTTATCAAAAATCGAATTTTCCTTACGACTAATAGATTTAATCTAAATAAGCTTCTCTTACTGAAAGCTTATTTTTTATTTTAGTATTAAAAAACTATGTTTTGTGATATAATATTTTAAAGACGAAAGGAGTCTATTGTGCCACAAAATCCAACAAGTAACCCAGAGAAAAAAACTTATTTATTATCTGAATTGGTAGACTGCTTTAAAGGTAAAGCTGTGCCTTCAAAAGCAGAAGCAGGTGATATCCGTATTATTAATTTGAGTGATATGTCTCCTTTAGGAATTGACTACCATAACTTAAGAACATTCCAAGATGAACAACGATCGCTTTTAAAATATCTACTTCAGGAAGGCGATGTTTTAATCGCTTCAAAAGGAACTGTCAAGAAAGTTGCTATTTTTGAAGAGCAAGATTACCCTGTCGTTGCCTCTGCTAATATTACAATACTAAGGCCTACACAACACATTAGAGGGTACTACTTAAAGCTTTTTTTTGATTCAGAAGAAGGTCAACAGGCACTTGAGAATGCTAACAAAGGAAAAGCTGTGATGAATATTAGCACAAAGGAACTGTTAAATATTGCAATACCAAGTATCCCGCTTTTTAGACAGGATTATCTTATCCAACGTTATAAACAGGGGCTCAACGATTACAAACGTAAGATAGCACGTGCAGAGCAGGAGTGGGAACGTATCCAAAATGACATCAGACAACAACTTAGCTAGAACCAAATACAAAACATCATAGGAAGAGTTATCATGAACGAAATCAAATGCCCTCATTGTGGAACAGCTTTTGCCATCAACGAGTCTGAATACCATCAATTACTAGAACAAATTCGTGGAGATGCTTTTGACAAAGAAGTAAGTGAACGGTTGGAAAAAGAACGTCTAATATTAGGGGAGCAAGCAAAAAATCAATTACAGGAAGTTGTTGTAGAAAAAGACAAGGAGATAGCTAAACTTCAGTACAAAGTCAAACAATTTCTTATAGAAAAAGACAATCTTCTCAAAGACAATGAGTACCAACTCGCTGAGCAATTAAATCAAAAAGACATGATGCTTCGCGACCTTGAAAACCAAATCGATAGACTACGTTTAGAGCATGAAAATAGCTTGCAAGAGGCGCTAACAAAAGTCGAACGAGAAAGAGATGCAATACAAAATCAGTTGCACATTCAAGAAAAAGAAAAAGATTTAGCTTTAGCTTCAGTAAAAAGTGATTATGAAGTACAACTAAAGGCAGCCAATGAACAAGTAGAATTCTATAAAAACTTCAAAGCTCAACAGTCTACTAAAGCAGTAGGAGAAAGTTTAGAACATTATGCTGAAACAGAATTTAATAAAGTGCGACATTTGGCCTTTCCTAATGCTTATTTTGAGAAGGACAATACATTATCAAGTCGTGGCTCAAAGGGGGACTTTATCTATCGAGAAAAGGATGAAAATGACCTTGAGTTTTTAAGTATCATGTTTGAAATGAAAAATGAGTCTGATGATACTATCAAGAAGCATAAAAATGAAGATTTTTTCAAAGAATTAGATAAAGATCGTCGTGAAAAATCTTGCGAATACGCAGTTTTAGTAACTATGCTTGAAGCAGACAATGACTATTATAATACTGGAATTGTTGATGTTAGTCACAAATACCCTAAAATGTACGTTATACGTCCACAATTTTTTATCCAATTAATTGGTATTCTAAGAAATGCAGCACTCAATACCTTAAAATATAAACAAGAGCTTGCTTTGATGAAAGAACAAAATATTGACATCACACATTTTGAAGAAGATTTAGATATTTTCAAAAATGCATTTGCTAAAAATTATAATTCTGCAAGCAAAAATTTCCAGAAAGCAATCGATGAAATAGATAAATCTATTAAACGTATGGAAGCTGTTAAGGCTGCTTTAACAACGTCTGAAAATCAACTACGTCTTGCAAATAATAAATTAGACGATGTTTCTGTCAAGAAATTAACAAGAAAAAATCCAACAATGAAAGCAAAATTCGATGCTCTAAAAGACTAAGAGGTTATGATTATGAAGATTAGAACTGCTACACTAGACGATAGTGAAAAATTAGTCCCTTTGTATCAAGAATTAGGATACGCAATATCATTATCAGAGATTCAATCTATTTTAAAGGTTATTCTTACTCATTCAGATTATGGCTTTTTGATAGCTGAGGATAATGGCAAACTACTCGCCTTCGTTGGATATCATAAACTTTACTTTTTTGAAAAAAGTGGGACTTACTATCGTATTTTAGCACTAGTAGTTAATGAAAAGCACCGTCGTAAAGGCATCGCTAGTCAACTTATTAATCACGTTAAACAGCTAGCTAAAACAGATGGAAGTGAAGTACTGGCTTTAAATAGCAGTTTAAAAGAATATCGTCAGGAAGCTTATCATTTTTATGAAAACCTAGGGTTCAAGAAGGTTAGTACAGGCTTTTCATACTATTTAGATTAGGTATAAATCCTTATAGCACTATACCAAAAGAGCGTAAGTTTTTACGCTCCTTTCTTTGTGTTACCGCTTATTTACTGATATAATATAAAACATGATTACAGGAATAATTAATTTAAAGAAAGAAGCTGGAATGACATCACACGATGCTGTATTCAAGCTTCGAAAGATATTACATACAAAAAAAATAGGACACGGCGGAACTCTTGATCCAGATGTTGTTGGGGTTTTACCAATTGCGGTTGGAAAAGCCACTCGTGTTATTGAATATATGACAGAAAGTGGCAAAATTTATGAAGGAGAAATCACTTTAGGATATGCCACAAGTACAGAAGATTCTAGTGGAGAGGTCATTTCAAGAACTCCACTAACTCAATCCGATCTTAGCGAGGATGTTGTGGATCATGCGATGAAAAGTTTTACCGGTCCAATTACACAAGTTCCTCCTATGTATTCAGCAGTTAAAGTAAATGGTAAAAAACTCTATGAATATGCTCGTTCAGGAGAAGAAGTAGAGCGACCTAAACGACAAATAACAATTTCTGAATTTAGACGCACAAGCCCATTGTACTTCGAAAAAGGCATCTGCCGTTTTAGTTTCTATGTCTCATGCAGTAAAGGTACCTATGTTAGGACGTTAGCTGTTGATCTAGGAATAAAACTAGGATATGCTAGCCATATGTCTTTCCTAAAAAGAACCTCATCTGCAGGATTATCTATTACACAATCATTAACGCTTGAAGAAATTAATGAAAAATATAAGCAAGAAGATTTTTCATTTTTACTTCCAATTGAATATGGTGTTTTAGATCTCCCAAAAGTTAACCTAACTGAGGAAGATAAAGTTGAAATCTCATACGGACGTCGTATCTTATTAGAAAATGAAGCAGATACCTTAGCAGCTTTTTATGAAAATAGAGTTATCGCTATACTAGAAAAACGTGGCAATGAATTTAAACCACACAAAGTATTGTTATAAAGAAAGTCAATCATGAAAATCCATTACATTAATGATTATAAAGATATTCAAGCTAAAGAAGATTGCGTCTTAGTTTTGGGCTATTTTGATGGCTTACATCTGGGACATAAAGCCCTCTTTGATAAAGCTAAAAAAATCGCGACCGAAAAAAATTTGAAAATTGTCGTCTTAACGTTTAATGAGACACCTCGTCTAACCTTCGCTCGCTTCCAACCTGAATTATTGCTACATCTTACCTCTCCAGAAAAACGTTCTGAAAAATTTCAAGAGTATGGCGTCGATGAGTTATATTTAATGAATTTTACCAGTCATTTTTCAAAAGTATCTTCTGACCTTTTTATTAAGAAATATATTTATGGTCTCAGAGCAAAAGCTGCTGTTGTCGGTTTTGATTATAAGTTCGGTCATAATCGTACCAGTGGTGATTATCTAGCGCGTAATTTCAAGGGACCAGTCTATATTATTGATGAAATTTCTGAAGGTGGTGAAAAAATCTCTTCTACACGTATTCGTCAATTGATTACAGAGGGTAATGTTGAGAAAGCTAACCAACTTTTGGGTTATGAGTTTTCAACCTGTGGCATGGTAGTACATGGAGATGCTAGAGGACGAACTATAGGGTTCCCAACTGCTAATCTAGCTCCTATTAATCGCACTTACTTACCTGCAGACGGTGTTTATATTTCCAATGTTCTGATTAATGGAAAATATTATAGAGCAATGACGAGCATTGGAAAAAATATCACTTTTGGTGGTACAGAACTTCGTTTAGAAGCTAATATCTTTGATTTTGATGGCGACATTTATGGAGAAACTATTGAAATTTTCTGGTTAAAAAGAATCAGAGAAATGGTAAAGTTTAATGGTATTGACGATCTTGTAAAACAACTTAAAAAAGATAAAGAAATTGCTTTAAATTGGAAAAAAGATAGTCAAACTCTTTAATTTTTTGTATAATAGTCTCTAGTAAATACAAGAGGCGGTTATATGATTACCTTATTTTTATCACCCAGCTGTACTAGTTGTCGAAAAGCGCGTGCTTGGCTAAGTAAGCATGAGGTTGCTTTTGAAGAGCATAACATTATTACAAGTCCACTCAATAAAGAAGAACTATTACAAATTCTATCGTTTACAGAAAATGGTACAGAAGACATTATTTCCACACGTTCAAAAGTCTTTCAAAAACTTGCTATTGATGTAGACGAATTATCAACGTCTTCATTAATGGAATTAATTTCAGAAAATCCAAGTCTTTTACGACGCCCAATTATTTTAGACAAAAAACGTATGCAGATTGGTTTTAATGAGGATGAAATTCGTGCCTTCTTACCGCGTGACTATCGTAAACAAGAACTGAAACAGGCCACTATTCGTGCTGAAATTGAGGGAAAACATGATTAGTAGTAATTATAGTTATCCTCTTGATCCTTCATGGAATACGGAAGATATTACTAAGGTACTTCGCTTTTTAAATCAAGTTGAACACGCCTATGAAAATAGTGTTAAAGTTGATGATTTGCTAGATAGCTATAAAGAATTTAAAAAAGTTGTTAAATCCAAGGCGCAGGAAAAACAAATTGACCGTGAATTCCAGAGAACTAGCGGTTATTCCACTTATCAAGCTGTTAAAGCAGCACAACAAAAAGCGAAAGGATTTATTTCACTTGGACGCTAAATTTGATTTCGCTAAACTATTAGTGTATAAAGCTGGTCAATTCATTAAATCTGAGATGCAAAATACTTTTGATGTTGAGGAAAAGTCTCGATTTGATGATTTAGTGACAAGTCTTGATAAAAAAACACAAAAATTATTAATTCAAGAAATTATTCAACATTACCCAGATGATAATATACTTGCCGAAGAAGATGATGTGCGCTCACCCATTGCACAAGGTAATGTTTGGGTTTTAGACCCTATTGATGGAACTGTTAATTTTATTGTTCAAAAAGATAACTTTGCTGTTATGTTAGCTTATTACGAAGAAGGCGTTGGACAATTTGGTATCATCTACGACGTTATGGCTGATATTCTTTACAGCGGGGGAGGACATTTTGATGTCTATGCTAACGATAAAAAAATTGTTCCTTTTCAAGAGTGTCCTTTAGAACGTTGCTTACTTGGAGTAAATTCTGCTATGTATGCAGAAAATGATTGCGGTATTGCCCATTTAGCTTCTGAAACCTTAGGTGTTCGTATCTATGGTGGTGCTGGAATTAGCATGGCAAAAGTCATGCAGGGCAAATTATTAGCTTATTTTTCGTATATTCAACCTTGGGATTATGCTGCAGCAAAAATCATGGGGGAGACATTAGGATTTACCTTATTAACGCTTGACGGGGAAGAACCCAACTATTCAACAAGACAAAAAGTAATGTTCCTACCAAAGTCGAAATTAAATCTTATCCAATCCTACCTTACCAAAAAATAAACTTAAAACCTTCTAATTAAATAGAAGGTTTTTTTGCACGCCCGTGATTATGTAGTATAATAGAAACATGAAATTACCGAATGAATTTATTGAAAAATATCAGACTATACTTAAAGATGAAGCAGAAGCTTTTTTTGACAGTTTTGAACAAAAACCCATATCGGCATATCGCACCAATCCTCTCAAAGAAAAGCAACTTGATTTTCCAAATGCCATCCCAAGTACCCCTTGGGGGCATTATGGGAAAATATCAGGAAAATCAATAGAACACACAACTGGCCTTGTTTATTCTCAAGAACCTGCTGCTCAGATAGTGGCTCAGATTGCTGAACCACAAGAAGGAATGAAAGTGCTAGATTTAGCAGCTGCACCTGGTGGAAAAACAACACACCTTCTATCATATTTAAACAATACTGGTCTATTAGTTAGTAATGAAATTTCAAATAAACGTAGTAAAATTTTAGTCGAAAATGTCGAACGTTTTGGTGCTAGAAATGTTATCGTGACTAATGAAAGCTCCCAACGACTAGCCAAATGTTTTAATTCTTTTTTTGATCTTATTGTTTTTGACGGTCCGTGTTCTGGTGAGGGAATGTTCCGCAAAGATCCTCAAGCAATACAATATTGGCACAAAGATTACCCCACTGAATGTGCACAGTTACAAAGAGATATTTTAAAAGAAGCAATCAAAATGCTAGCTCATGGTGGTATACTTGTATACTCTACTTGTACATGGTCACCAGAAGAGAACGAAGAAGTGGTTAATTGGCTCCTTCAAGAGTATGATTACTTAGAACTTGTTGATATTCCTAAACTAAATGGGATGGTTGAAGGGATTAATGTACCACAAGTTGCAAGGATGTACCCTCATCATTTTCAAGGTGAAGGACAATTCGTTGCAAAACTGAGAGATACTAGATCTAAGGAAGCACAGAAAATTAAGCCAAAAGCACAGAAAATAAATAAAATGCAGTTACAATTGTGGCAACAATTTGCACAAGACCATTTAAAGATAGACTTGAACGGTGTTTTAGATGTTTTCGGCGACCAACTCTATCTTCTACCTAATGGTCTCCCCGATTTGTCTAAATTAAAAATAGCACGCAATGGTCTCCATCTAGGCACTTTCAAGAAGAATCGTTTTGAGCCATCGTTTGCTTTAGGAATGGCACTTAGCGAACATGACCTAGTACAGTCTATTGAAATTGATATAGAACAGTTTGAGGTGTACGTATCTGGAAATGTAGTCAAACTAGACAAGACTGTTCCAAACGGTTGGTATCAAATTCTTGTAAAAGGCAATGGATTAGGTTTTGCAAAAGTGACAAATAATACTCTTAAAAATTATTACCCTAAAGGACTACGATTTCAGACATAACTGTTATTGAATACTTTTAATAAAAAAGGAAAAAGAAATACTTTTCAAACCCTAGAAACTTATGGTACTATGGGACAGTGATGTGTGTTTTTACTATTTGTAAATCATTAAACACTCAATGATTTTAGTAATATATATCAACTACTAAATATCAAAATTTATTCAAAAGAATAGGAAAATGAAAATGAAAAAAAACATTTTTTTGTTAACCTTGCTAGCCACCGTCTTATTGACGCTGTCTGGTTGTGCTAATTGGATTGATAAAGGTCAATCAATCACCAGCGTTGGTTCAACCGCCTTACAGCCACTTGTAGAAGCTGCAGCAGATGAGTTTGGTAAGACAAACCTCGGTAAGACTATCAATGTCCAAGGAGGAGGCTCAGGAACAGGCTTATCACAAGTACAGTCTGGAGCTGTTCAAATTGGTAATAGCGACTTATTTGCAGAAGAAAAAGATGGTATTGATGCTAAGAAATTGAAAGACCATCAAGTCGCAGTAGCTGGATTAGCTGTTATTGTTAATAAAAAAGTTAATGTTAAAAATCTAACCACCCACCAACTTCGTGATATTTTTGCAGGAAAAATCAAGAATTGGAAAGAAGTGGGAGGACAAGATTTAGATATTTCCATCATCAATCGAGCAGCAAGTTCTGGATCCCGTGCAACCTTCGATAATACTATTATGGGAAATGTTGCTCCTATTCAAAGCCAAGAACAAGATTCAAATGGTATGGTGAAATCAATTGTTTCTCAAACACCTGGTGCGATTTCATACCTCGCTTTTGCATACGTTGATAAATCTGTCGGAACATTAAAACTAAATGGTTTTGCGCCAACAGCTAAAAATGTTACTACCGACAACTGGAAACTTTGGTCATATGAACATATGTATACAAAAGGTAATGAAACAGGTCTAACAAAAGAATTCTTAGACTACATGAAAAGTGATAAAGTTCAAAGTAGTATCGTACAACATATGGGATATATCTCTATTAACGACATGAAAGTTGTTAAAGATGCTGAAGGTAAAGTAACCCCAAAATAAAACTTAATCACATCTAGATAAAGCATCTTGATCCTAGGAGGAATTATGAAAAATCAAGAATTAGCTAAAAAATTAACATCTCCTTCAAAAAACTCTCGATTAGAAAAATTTGGTAAAGGAATAACTTTTCTTTCGCTTGCCCTAATCGTCTTCATTGTTGCGATGATTTTGATTTTTGTTGCTCAAAAAGGACTATCTACATTTTTTGTTGATGGCGTTAAATTAACAGACTTCTTATTTAATACAAAATGGGAACCAAGTGCTAAGTCATTTGGTGCTTTTCCAATGATAGCTGGATCATTTATTGTTACTATTCTATCAGCTATCATTGCTACACCATTTGCTATCGGTGCTGCCGTATTTATGACTGAAATCTCACCTAAATATGGTTCTAAAATTTTACAACCTGCAGTTGAATTACTAGTTGGGATTCCTTCTGTTGTTTACGGTTTTATTGGTTTACAGATTATTGTTCCCTTCGTTCGCTCTATTTTTGGGGGAACAGGTTTTGGCATTTTATCTGGGGTCTGTGTCCTCTTCGTCATGATTCTACCAACTGTTACTTTCATGACAGTAGATAGCCTTAGAGCTGTGCCACGTCACTATAAAGAAGCAAGTTTAGCCATGGGGGCAACTCGTTGGCAAACAATTTGGCGTGTTATATTAAACGCTGCACGTCCAGGAATTTTCACTGCAATTGTTTTTGGTATGGCACGTGCATTTGGTGAAGCTCTAGCAATTCAGATGGTTGTCGGAAACTCTGCAATTTTACCAACGTCATTGACAACACCAGCAGCAACATTAACGTCTGTTCTAACAATGGGTATTGGTAATACTGTAATGGGAACTGTACAAAACAATGTCCTCTGGTCGCTAGCCTTAGTACTTTTAATTATGAGTTTAGCATTTAATACAGTTATTAAGTTAATTACAAGGGAAGGAAAGAAAAACTATGAACGCTAAAAAGGCTGACAAATTAGCAACTACAATACTCTATAGTATTGCAGCTATCATCGTTACAATCCTCGCCTCTCTTTTAATTTTTATTCTTGTTCGCGGATTGCCACACGTATCTTGGTCATTTTTAACTGGGAAATCATCATCATATGAAGCAGGAGGCGGTATTGGAATACAATTATACAATTCCTTTTTCCTACTTATTGTTACTCTGATTATTTCTATTCCTCTATCTTTAGGAGCTGGAATATACCTCTCAGAATATGCTAAAAAAGGACGTTTAACAAACTTTGTTAGAACATGTATCGAAATTTTGTCATCTCTTCCTTCTGTTGTAGTTGGTCTGTTTGGTTACCTAATCTTCGTTGTTCAATTTCAATATGGCTTCTCAATTATCTCAGGTGCCTTAGCACTTACTGTTTTTAACTTACCCCAAATGACACGTAGTGTTGAAGATAGCCTTCAAAATGTACACCACACACAGCGTGAAGCAGGATTGGCCCTAGGTATTTCTCGTTGGGAAACGGTCATTTACGTCGTTGTCCCTGAAGCTCTGCCAAGTATTGTAACTGGTGTTGTGCTAGCTTCAGGACGTATTTTCGGTGAGGCAGCAGCACTTATTTATACAGCTGGTCAATCTGCTCCAGCACTTGATTGGTCAAATTGGAACGTCCTTAGTGTTACAAGTCCAATCTCAATTTTCCGTCAAGCAGAAACTTTAGCTGTTCATATTTGGAAAGTTAATAGCGAAGGGACAATCCCTGATGCAACACAAGTATCTGCCGGTAGCGCCGCAGTCTTATTGGTTGTTATTCTTATTTTCAACCTTTCAGCTCGCTCGATCGGTAAGAAACTTCATTCGAAATTAACCTCGTCTAATTAAAAGGAGTAGTAATGGCAGAATATAATTGGGACGAACGCCATATCATTACCTTCCCTGAAGAAAATTCAGCTCTCACCACAAAAGATTTACACGTTTACTACGGTGAGAAAGAAGCTATCAAGGGAATTGATATGCAATTTGAAAAAAATAAAATTACAGCCTTAATCGGCCCATCTGGATGTGGAAAATCAACATATCTTCGTAGCTTAAATCGTATGAACGATACGATTGATATTGCACGCGTGACTGGACAAATCATGTATGAAGGAATTGATGTTAACGCTCAAGATATCAATGTTTACGAGATGCGAAAACATATCGGAATGGTTTTCCAACGTCCAAACCCGTTTGCAAAATCAATTTATAAAAACATTACCTTTGCATATGAGCGTGCTGGTGTAAAAGATAAAAAATTCTTAGATGAAGTTGTCGAAACCTCACTAAAACAAGCTGCTCTATGGGATCAAGTAAAAGATGACCTTCATAAATCAGCATTCACTTTATCTGGCGGTCAACAGCAGCGATTATGTATTGCACGTGCTATCGCAGTTAAACCAGAAATTCTCTTAATGGATGAACCTGCTTCAGCACTCGATCCGATTGCAACTATGCAACTAGAAGAGACAATGTTTGAACTCAAGAAAAATTACACTATAATTATCGTAACACATAATATGCAACAAGCAGCACGTGCTAGTGATTATACTGCATTTTTCTATCTTGGAGACTTAATCGAATACGATAAAACGAATAACATTTTCCAAAATGCTAAATGTCAATCTACTAGCGATTATGTTTCTGGTCGATTTGGATAGTGAGGTAAAAGATGACACAACCTATTTTACAAGTCAGTGATTTGTCTGTTTACTATAATAAGAAAAAAGCTTTAAAAGAAGTCTCAATGGACTTCTATCCTAATGAAATTACAGCCTTAATTGGTCCGTCTGGTTCTGGAAAGTCAACACTCTTACGAGCTATTAACCGTATGGGAGACTTAAATCCTGAAGTCACTCTAACAGGAGCAGTGATGTATAACGGACATAATGTTTATAGCCCGCGCACTGATACCGTAGAACTTCGTAAAGAAATTGGGATGGTTTTTCAGCAGCCTAATCCATTTCCTATGTCAGTATTTGAAAATGTTGTTTATGGTCTTAGACTCAAAGGAATAAAAGACAAAGCTACGTTAGATGAAGCCGTAGAGACTTCATTGAAGGGCGCGTCTATCTGGGACGAGGTCAAAGATAGATTACACGACTCTGCTCTTGGTTTATCTGGTGGTCAACAACAACGTGTTTGTATTGCCAGAACCCTTGCTACCAAGCCTAAAATTATCCTTCTAGATGAGCCAACCTCTGCACTTGACCCAATTTCTGCTGGTAAAATTGAAGAGACTTTACATGGTCTAAAAGATCAATATACCATGTTACTTGTTACACGTTCTATGCAGCAAGCCTCACGTATTTCTGATCGTACAGGTTTCTTCTTAGACGGTAACTTAATTGAATATGGCAATACAAAAGAAATGTTTATGAATCCTAAACATAAAGAAACTGAAGATTACATTACAGGTAAATTCGGTTAATACCATATAATAAGATCAGAAAGAGAATACAATATGTTAAGATCAAAATTTGATGAAGAATTAGATAAACTGCATAACCAATTCTATGCAATGGGAATTGAAGCTATCGGACAAATCAAAAAAACAGTTCGTGCTTTTGTCAGTCATGATCGAGAGTTAGCTAAAGAAGTGATAGAAGATGATGTAACGCTTAACAACTTTGAAACGAAGTTAGAGAAAAAATCATTGGAAATTATTGCACTCCAGCAGCCTGTATCACAAGACTTACGCACCGTTATTACCGTTTTAAAAGCTACTAGTGATGTTGAGCGTATGGGAGACCATGCAGCAGCAGTTGCAAAAGCAACCATCCGTATGAAGGGCGAGGAAAGAATCCCAGCAGTAGAATTAGAAATCAATAATATGGGAAAAGCAGTTAAAAACATGCTTGAAGAAGCCTTAACAGCTTATATCAATGGTGATGATGAAAAAGCTTACGAAGTAGCAGCAATGGATGAAATAGTTGATGATTACTTCCGTGATATCCAAAAAATGGTAGTTGAAACAATTCAAAAGCATCCTGACGTAGCATTTGCCGCCAAAGAATACTTCCAAGTATTGATGCACTTGGAGCGAATTGGAGATTATGGCAAAAATATCTGTGAATGGATTGTTTATTTAAAAACTGGAAAAATTATCGAGTTATGATATAATTATTGCTTGTAGAGTGGTAATTGTAAGTATAGTTCGTGCGATAGAAAAGCTGTAACTATCTTGTTACAGCTTTTCTATCTTTTCTAGCCCATACAGGACTAGTAATGTTTCAAATGTTTCTGAATTAGTTAGGAGTTATATGAAAACTGTAGAACATTTTGTTACCAAATTTGTCCCTGAAAACTATAACCTTTTCTTGGATATTAATCGTCAAACTAAAACCTTTTCAGGTAACGTTGCTGTGTCTGGCGAAGCCTTAGATAACAATATCTCTTTTCACCAAAAAGGGTTAACCATTAAATCTGTCTTATTAGATAATCAACCATTAGATTTCCAACTAGATGAAGACAATGAAGCTATGCATATTCAATTGCATGAAACTGGTAGCATGGTATTAGTCTTTGAATTCAGCGGTCACATTACCGATAATATGACAGGTATGTATCCATCTTACTATACAGTTAATGGCATCAAAAAAGAGGTTATCTCCACACAATTTGAAAGTCATTTTGCTCGTGAAGTATTCCCAAGTATTGACGAACCAGAAGCAAAAGCAACCTTTGATTTGAGCCTAAAATTCGATCAAAAAGAAGGAGAGATTGCTCTTTCAAATATGCCGGAAATCAATGCTGAACAACGTCAAGAAACAGGTTTATGGACATTTGACACCACACCTAAAATGTCCTCATATTTATTAGCTTTTGCCTTGGGGGAATTGCATGGTAAAACAACACATACCAAAAACGGCACTCTTGTTGGCTCATATGCCACAAAAGCCCATCAGTTAAATGAATTAGATTTTTCTTTAGATATCGTTGTGCGTGTTATTGAGTTTTATGAGGACTACTTTGGTGTACGTTATCCTATTCCTCAGTCACTCCACGTTGCTCTACCTGATTTTTCTGCTGGAGCTATGGAAAATTGGGGATTAGTAACATATCGTGAAGTCTATCTTTTAGTAGATGAGAACTCTAGTGTTTCCAGCCGTCAGCAAGTAGCATTAGTTGTAGCACATGAAATAGCTCACCAGTGGTTTGGTAACCTCGTTACTATGAAATGGTGGGATGATTTATGGTTAAATGAATCATTTGCTAATATGATGGAATATGTATCAATTGATTATATTGAACCAAAACTTAATATATTTGAAGACTTTCAAACAGGTGGTCTACCATTAGCTCTTAAGCGTGATGCCACAGATGGCGTCCAATCTGTTCACGTTGAGGTCAATCATCCTGATGAAATTAACACACTTTTTGATCCAGCTATCGTTTATGCAAAAGGTAGCCGCCTCATGCACATGTTACGTCGCTGGTTAGGCGATACAGATTTTGCCGCAGGACTAAAAATTTATTTTGAAAAACATCAATATCAAAATACTATTGGTCGTGACCTTTGGAATGCACTTTCTCAAACCTCAGGAAAAGATGTTGCAGCTTTCATGGATTCTTGGTTAGAGCAACCAGGATACCCTGTGATGGCAGCCAAAATAGAAGAAGATGAGCTCATTTTAACTCAAAAACAATTCTTTATTGGTGAACACGAAGATAAGTCTCGCTTGTGGCAAATTCCTCTTAATAGTAATTGGGAAGGAATCCCAGAGATATTAACCGAGGAAACGGTAGTAATCCCCAATTTTAGTCAGTTAGCTGAAAAGAACAAAGAAAATGGTGCACTGCGTTTCAATACTGAAAATACTGCACATTACATTACTAACTATCAAGGTCAACTCTTAGAGCATATCATTTCTGATCTTCCTCTTATGGATAACATTTCTAAACTACAAATTGTACAAGAACGTCATTTACTTGCTGAAAGTGGTATGATTTCATATAGTAGTTTAATACCTTTAGTCTCTCTTTTGAGCCAAGAGACATCATATCTTGTTAACTCTGCTATTAAGAGTGTTATTGATGGTTTATCCTTATTCGTCCAGGAAGATAGCCAAGATGAATTCGACTTTAAAGAATTTGTTAATAAATTATCAGCATTTAATTTTAATAGACTTGGCTTTGAAAAAAGAGAAGGAGAAGGAGATGATAGCGAAATGGTCCGTCATCTATCCCTAAGCCTTGCTCTCTACTCAGATAATGAACATGCTATTGAAGAAGCTCACCATATTTTTAAAGCCCACGAAAATAATATCGCTGCTATACCAGCTGCAATTCGCCTGTTAGTTCTTACCAATGAAATGAAGCATTTCGAATCCAAAGAACTTAGCCACTTGTTATTAGAGACTTATAGTACTACTACCGATGGGAATTTCAAACGACAACTAGCGAGTGCTTTATCTCATACTACAGATAGCAAGACACTCAAGAAATTATTGTCAGATTGGAAAAATAAAGATATTGTGAAACCACAAGACTTAGCTATGAGTTGGTATGCTACTTTCCTTAAAAATTCTTTTACACAACAAAGTGTCTGGGAGTGGGCCCAAGAAAACTGGGAATGGATCAAAGCAACTCTAGGTGGTGATATGAGTTTTGATAAATTTGTGATTTATCCCTCAAGTAGTTTCAAAACAGAAGAACGCCTTGAACAATATAAAAACTTTTTCGAGCCTCAATTAAGCGATATGGCGATTAGCCGTAATATTTCAATGGGAATTAAAGAAATTTCTGCTCGTGTCCTTTTAATCACGAAGCAAAAAGAAGAAGTTATCAATACTATCAAAAAATATATCTAATAAACTCAAATAGAGATTGATGGATTATTCAATCTCTATTTCTTTGTCTGTGTCATGAAATTAGCTGACATAAAACATACTTTATTTAGGATTTATTAAGCAAAGTTTGGTATTCTAATATTAATAGTTCAGATAAAATATGTACATCGAAAGGATATACTATGATAAAAATTTTATTAATTGAAGATGACTTGAGTCTTTCCAATTCCGTTTTTGATTTCCTTGATGACTTTGCCGATGTCATGCAAATTTTTGATGGAGAAGAGGGTCTTTACGAAGCCGAAAGTGGAGTCTATGATCTGATTCTTCTAGATCTCATGTTACCTGAAAAAAACGGCTTCCAAGTGTTGAAAGAGCTACGTGAAAAAGGTATTACAACCCCTGTATTAATAATGACCGCTAAAGAAAGCATTGATGATAAGGGACAAGGTTTCGACTTAGGTGCTGATGATTATCTAACAAAACCTTTTTACCTAGAAGAACTAAAAATGCGAATTCAGGCTCTTTTAAAGCGTTCTGGAAAATTTAATGATAACAGCCTAATTTATGGTGATATTCGCGTAGACATGTCTACTAACTCAACCTTTGTTAATCAAACAGAAGTTGAGCTCTTAGGTAAAGAGTTTGATCTTTTAGTCTATTTCCTTCAAAATCAAAATGTTATCTTACCGAAATCTCAAATCTTTGATCGTATTTGGGGATTTGATAGTGATACAACGATTTCAGTTGTAGAAGTCTATGTCTCTAAGGTTCGGAAAAAATTAAAAGGAACACTTTTTTCAGAAAACCTTCAAACTTTGCGTAGTGTAGGATATATTTTAAAGCATGTCGAAACCGATTAAGATAAGTAAATTCAAAAAAAATGTCTCAGATAGTCATTTTATCCATTTTTTCACAGTTTTTAGTGGTATTTTTCTGGTTATGACTGTTATCATCCTCCAAGTCATGCGCTATGGTGTTTATTCTTCTGTTGATAGTAGTTTAAAGTATATCAGTACCCATCCTAAAAATTACATCAATATGGTTATGTCACGTACTGCTGCCTACCTAGATAACTCCAATATCGCAAGTGTCAAGTTAAAACCCGGCGGTCAGACAGTAGCTAATACTGATATTATTCTTTTTACATCAGAAGAAGAAGTCATTAACTATTTTGACGCATTTTCAAACTATCAGTTTTTAAAACCTAATAAAAAAAATCTAGGTGGCATTAGTGAATTAACTTTAACCAACATCTTTGGTCAAGATGAGACATATCATGCTGTCACCGTAAAAGTTAATAACCCTGCTTATCCTAATGTGACTTACATGACAGCTATTGTTAATATTGATCAATTAGTAAATGCTAAAGAACGCTATGAAAAAATTATTATATTTGTCATGACTACTTTTTGGATTATTTCAATTGGAGCAAGTATCTACTTAGCTAAATGGGCACAAAAACCGATTATAGAAAACTACGAAAGACAGAAGGCTTTTGTCGAAAATGCTAGCCACGAGCTGCGTACTCCCCTAGCTGTCTTACAAAATCGCCTAGAAACGCTATTCAGAAAACCGAATGCCACCATTTTAGAAAATAGTGAAAATATCGCTTCAAGTCTAGATGAAGTACGAAATATGCGTATTTTAACCACTAATCTTTTAAACTTAGCAAGACGTGATGATGGAATCAAACCAGAATTAGCTGTTATTAAGCCTACACTTTTTGATAGTATCTTTGAGAATTATGATCTAATCGCCCAAGAGAATGGTAAAAATTTTACTGGACATAATATGATCCAAGATAGTTTCAAAACAGATAAGACACTGCTAAAACAACTCATGACTATTTTATTTGATAATGCTATAAAATATACTGACAATGATGGTAGCATTGACTTTACCATATCTGAAACTGATAAGTATCTCTTTTTAGAAATCGCTGATAATGGACCAGGAATTTCAGAGGAGGATAAAGTCAGAATTTTTGATCGTTTTTACCGTGTTGACAAAGCAAGAACACGACAACAAGGAGGGTTTGGCCTCGGCCTTTCTTTAGCTCAACAAATCGTTAACTCACTGCGAGGTAATATTACAGTAATTGATAATAAACCTAGAGGCAGTATTTTTAAGATAAAACTACCAAAAGTAAAAGGTTAGGCCATGTTAGTCCTAACCTTTTAAATTTTAAAGTGGTCTTGCATACTTGATATAGCAAGCTGATAGGAAATTTGGTATAATAAAAGCTATGGAAATTGAAAAAACAAATCGTATGAATGCCCTTTTTGAGTTTTATGCGGCATTATTAACAGATAAACAAATGAATTATATCGAGTTATACTACGCCGATGACTACAGCCTTGCTGAAATAGCTGAAGAATCCGGTGTTAGCCGACAAGCTGTCTATGATAATATCAAACGAACTGAAAAAATTCTTGAGGCGTACGAAATGAAACTACATATGTATTCAGATTATATTGTCCGTAGTCAGATTTTTGATGACATTCTAGAAAAATATACCGATGATGCCTTTTTACAAGAAAAAATTTCCATTCTAAGTAGCATTGATAATAGAGATTAAATGAGGAGAAATAATTTATGGCTTTCGAAAGTTTAACAGAGCGCCTGCAAGGAGTTTTTAAAAATATTCGTGGTAAGAAAAAGTTATCTGAAAAAGATGTGCAAGAAGTCACCAAGGAGATTCGTCTAGCTCTTTTAGAAGCTGACGTTGCTCTTCCAGTTGTTAAAACCTTTATTAAACATGTTCGTGAACGTGCTGTTGGACATGAAATCATTGATACACTAGATCCTACGCAACAAATTGTTAAGATTGTCAATGAAGAGCTAACAGATTTATTAGGGGCTGAGACCTCTGAAATTGAAAAATCCCCTAAAATTCCAACCATCATTATGATGGTTGGTCTACAAGGTGCTGGTAAAACAACTTTTGCCGGTAAGTTAGCAAACAAACTAATCAAAGAAGACAATGCTCGTCCTATGATGATAGCAGCTGATATTTATCGACCAGCTGCTATTGATCAGTTAAAAACCCTTGGTAGCCAGATTAATGTTCCTGTCTTTGATATGGGAACTAACCATTCAGCAGTTGAGATTGTCACTAAAGGTTTAGAACAGGCTCGTGAAAATCGTAATGACTATGTTCTTATTGATACAGCCGGACGCCTACAAATTGATGCAACCCTTATGCAGGAATTGCATGATGTCAAAGCCATAGCTCAACCTAATGAAATACTCCTTGTCGTTGACAGCATGATTGGACAGGAAGCTGCAAATGTCGCTGAAGAATTTAACCGTCAGCTCAGCATTAGTGGTGTTGTTCTGACAAAGATTGACGGTGATACACGCGGTGGTGCTGCCCTTTCAGTACGCGAAATTACTGGAAAACCAATTAAATTTACAGGGACAGGGGAAAAAATCACTGATATTGAAACTTTCCATCCCGATCGTATGGCAAGCCGTATATTGGGGATGGGAGACCTGCTAACACTTATTGAGCGCGCTAGTCAAGAATACGACGAAAAACGTTCAATGGAATTAGCGGAGAAAATGCGTGAAAACACCTTTGACTTCAACGATTTTATTGATCAATTAGATCAAGTTCAAAATATGGGGCCAATGGAAGATCTCCTTAAAATGCTTCCAGGAATGGCTAACAATCCAGCAATGAAAAACTTCAAAGTGGATGAAAACGAAATTGCTCGCAAAAGAGCCATTGTGTCATCAATGACTCCAGAAGAGAGAGAAAATCCAGATCTCCTCAATCCAAGTCGTAGACGTCGTATTGCTGCTGGATCAGGTAATACTTTCGTTGATGTTAATAAATTCATTAAAGATTTTAACCAGGCAAAACAAATGATGCAAGGCGTGATGTCCGGTGATATGAATAAAATGATGAAAAAAATGGGAATTGATCCTAATAACCTCCCTAAAGATATGCCTGGAATGGACGGAATGGATATGTCTAATTTAGAAGGTATGATGGGGCAAAATGGCATGCCTGACTTATCTAGTTTAGGTGGCGATATGGACTTCAGCCAAATGTTTGGTGGTGGCTTAAAAGGAAAAGTAGGAGCCTTTGCAGCTAAACAATCAATGAAACGTATGGCTAATAAAATGAAGAAAGCTAAGAAGAAACGCAAATAAAAATGTCTATTTAAATAGACATTTTTATTTTTGTCTGCTATAATAGACAAAAAGGTGGTGATATTTATGTATTTAGCATTAATCGGTGATATCATTAATTCAAAACAGATACTTGAACGTGAAACTTTCCAACAGTCTTTTCAGCAACTAATGACCGAACTATCTGATGTATATGGTGAAGAGCTGATTTCTCCATTCACTATTACAGCTGGTGATGAATTTCAAGCTTTATTGAAACCATCAAAAAAGGTATTTCAAATTATTGACCATATTCAACTAGCTCTAAAACCTGTTAATGTAAGGTTCGGCCTCGGTACAGGAAACATTATAACATCCATCAATTTAAATGAAAGTATCGGTGCTGATGGTCCTGCCTACTGGCATGCTCGCTCAGCTATTAATCATATACATGATAAAAATGATTATGGAACAGTTCAAGTAGCTATTTGCCTTGATGATGAAGACCAAAACCTTGAATTAACACTAAATAGTCTCATTTCAGCTGGTGATTTTATCAAGTCAAAATGGACTACAAACCATTTTCAAATGCTTGAGCACTTAATACTTCAAGATAATTATCAAGAACAATTTCAACATCAAAAGTTAGCCCAACTGGAAAATATTGAACCTAGTGCGCTGACTAAACGCCTTAAAGCAAGCGGTCTGAAGATTTACTTAAGAACGAGAACACAGGCAGCCGATCTATTAGTTAAAAGTTGCACTCAAACTAAAGGGGGAAGCTATGATTTCTGATTTTTTAAGGGATAATCCAATCCTAACTTTATTATTTTGTGCACATTTTTTAGCTGACTTTCAGTGGCAAAGTCAATCCTTAGCAGATAGTAAATCACATAGTTGGAGGGGACTCTGGAGACATCTCTTGATTGTTTTCCTCCCCCTAGCAGCTTTAATGATATTGATACCAGAAACTACTTTGTTAAATTTAAGCATATGGGGAAGTCATATTGTTATTGATAGTATAAAGAAATTGAGTTACCCTTGGGTAGAGGAAGGGCATTTCCAAAAAGCAGCTTTTATTATAGACCAACTAGCCCACTATACTTGCATTATCGTTTTTTACCATGCGCTTCCTACATATTTACCGCCTAATCATTGGCTTTTGCCTATCAAGCACTTTATTGTCATAGCTCTGGTTTTTATCATTATCACCAAACCCATTAATATTGTGTTTAAAATTTTCTTTAATAAATTTCAAGCTAAAGAATTATCATCATTATTAACACAAGAAAAAACAAAAATAATGAAAGAAAAATCTGAAGATCATGAAGAAACAATTGAAGGAGCAGGAGCTATGATTGGTAATTTAGAGCGTCTAATTATGGCTATATTACTAATCTCAGGACAGTATGCTGCTATAGGTCTTGTTTTTACTGCAAAATCCATTGCACGTTACGATAAAATTTCTAAAAGTCAGGTTTTTGCCGAATATTATTTAATTGGATCATTGTTCTCAATTATAAGTGTTTTGATAACTCATTGGTTACTTTTGGTATAGAAAAGCGCTAGAAATATCCTAACGCTTTTCTTTTATTCTGTCTTATAAGCATAAGTAAAATCAACATTCAAACCAGTTGAATTTCTTACCAACCCCTTTAATTTAGAATTTTGGAGTCCTTTTTTCCCTAGGTAATAAACTGGGTTATAATATGATTGATCAAATAAAGCTTTTTCAGCAGTTTTGTAATCATTAGCGGCATCTCCTGGTTTCAAGGCGTCAGTAGTAATTGCCTTTTGATAGGCATTGTCATACTCTTTAGAAGAAAATTTACCATAATTATACGCAGAATTAGTCGTGAATAACCCATAGAAAGTTGATCCTTCTGGATAATCTCCTCCCCATGAGAAGAGCACGACATCAAAATTTTCATTTTTTGCATCTTCAAGGCGTTGCTTGAAAGTAACAAATTTTTCTTCAACAGTTAGACCAGGCAAAGCACTCTCCCATGTAGATTTCACATAGTCAACAGCATTTTTAGCTGCTGGAGAGTCCGAATCAGCTGTGATTGTTAACTTGAGAGATGACTGACCAACCTCAGCAAGACCTTCTTTAAAAAGTTTTTGAGCTTTACTTGTATTATACGTATAACCTGGGGCAGTATACTTGGAAAGATCCTCACCATTAGGTAATTTGGCTAATTTTTTAGGGACCAGAGATTCAGCAGGAGTTGAACCTGTATCAACTGCCGCTTTAACAACACCTTTACGATCAGTCGCTAAATTCAAAGCTTGCCTAATTTTCTGATTTGTCAATGCTTTAACCGAACCAGTTTGGTTATAAATAGCAGAAGTTCCTGATATTTCAGCAAAATCAATCTGACCTTGCTTGTACATTTGAACTGCAGTATCTGGTTTTTTGATAGTTTGAACTATGACACTATTTGTTTTAACATGTTTAGAATCCCAATAATATTTATTTTTGACTAATTTAAATTTACCATTTGAACCATTCCAATCCTTAACAAGGTAAGGACCTGAGTAAATTTGATTTTTTGATGTTGTACCATAATCTTTACCAACTTTTTCAACATACGATTGTTTTTGAGGCATAAAATTAGAGAAGGCTAAATAATATTTAAATTGAGGGCATGGACTTGTCAATTTAAAGGTCACTTGATTGCCTTTAGCTGTTACACCAAGTTTATTTAAATCTTTAATATCTCCAGAATTAATCTTATCAGCATTTAAAAGGTGCGATTCTGTCGCCAAGTAAGCATATTCAGATGCAGTTTTAGGATCAACTATTCTCCGCCATGTGTAAAAAAATCTTCAGCGCTTAGTTTGCTTCCATCTGACCATTTTAAATTATCACGAAGTGTAGCAGTATAAGTAAGACCATCAGAAGAAACGGATACTTTTTTAGCTAAATCGGGTTTTGGTTTGCCCTCTTTATCAATTCTAAGTAAATTGCTGCCTGAATTACCTATAGCTAAGTTTGAATAAGCATCTGTATTCTTTGAAATGTCCAATGTACTGATTTCAGTAGGAATATACCAATTAATAACTTTATTATCTCCAGAGTTCTTTGACTCATTACCACAGGCAACCAGGGTAACTGTGGTGGCTGTTAGAGTCGCCAAAGATATACCCAAAAACTTAAGTTTTTTTCTATTAAAACTAGACATAATACCAGTCCTCCTAAACCTTCTATTTAAACGATAATAAGTAATACTGATCATCATAAAGAATGGATATTTGATGTACTTACCGAATGAATTCCTGTTTTTAACTTTTAAACTTTCCGAAAAACTATAATTTTCTTGAAAGTTATAACAAGGTATGATATACTTCTATTTATAGATATATTGGAGATTTTATTATGAAACGTGAATTACTACTCGAAAAAATCGATGAACTAAAAGAAATTATGCCTTGGTATGTTCTAGAATACTATCAATCAAAGCTTTCTGTTCCTTATAGTTTCACAACGCTCTACGAATATTTAAAAGAATATAGACGTTTTCTTGAATGGTTATTGGATTCTGGTGTTGCTAATTGTCATCACATTGCAGAAATTGAGCTTTCAGTTTTAGAAAACCTTACTAAAAAAGATATGGAAGCTTTTATACTATATTTACGAGAACGCCCTTTATTAAATGCTAACACAAGGCAAAATGGGGTGTCTCAAACCACCATTAACAGAACTCTATCTGCCTTATCTAGTCTTTTCAAATACCTTACTGAAGAGGTTGAAAATGCTGACGGGGAGCCTTACTTTTATCGCAATGTCATGAAAAAAGTCTCAACCAAAAAGAAAAAGGAAACTTTAGCTTCTCGGGCAGAAAATATTAAACAAAAGTTATTTTTGGGCAATGAAACGATAGAATTCTTAGAGTATATAGATTGTGAATATCAAAACAAACTTTCCAAACGTGCTTTAGCTTTTTTCAACAAAAATAAAGAGAGAGATTTAGCTATTATTGCTTTGCTACTAGCTTCAGGGGTGCGTCTATCTGAGGCAGTAAACTTAGATTTAAAGGATATTAACCTTAATGTAATGGTTATTGATGTCACACGAAAAGGGGGGAAAAGGGACTCTGTCAATGTCGCTAGCTTTGCGAAGCCCTACCTTGCTAATTATTTAGACATCCGTAAAAATAGATACAAAGCAGAAAATCAGGACATTGCACTATTTTTATCAGAATACCGTGGGGTGCCAAATCGTATTGATGCTTCAAGTGTTGAGAAAATGGTCGCTAAATATTCCCAGGATTTTAAGGTTCGTGTAACACCTCATAAACTAAGGCATACTCTTGCTACTAGGCTATATGATGCTACAAAATCTCAAGTATTAGTTAGCCACCAATTAGGTCATGCTTCCACTCAAGTTACTGACCTATATACCCATATTGTTAACGATGAACAAAAGAACGCTTTAGATAAACTATAGTAACATAAATAAAGTTATGTAAATATTTTATTTTACATAACTTTATTTATGTATAGAAACGGCAGTCCCATAATTAATTTTGCTATCCACCGAAATGGACAAATTCAGACTAGATAAGACTTCTTTTGTCATATATAACCCCATGCCTGTTGCCTTTTGGTGCTCATGACCGTTGTAACCCGTAAAGCCATCTTCAAAAAGTCTAGGGATATCTTCTTCGAGTATGCCGATACCGTAGTCTTGTATTCTAATACTCTCTTCTCCTATGCTTATTATTATCTTTGACTCAGGATTAGAATATTTTATGGCATTATCTAGCACCTGTGAAAGAGCAAAAGTTAACCACTTTTTGTCTGTTTTCCAGATATTATCGCCTTCAATTATGATAGATAAGCTTTTGGATAGACAAATAACCTTATACGATTTTATAATTTCTACTACTACTTCTCTAAGGCTAACAGCTTCAAAACGAAAATCGTCACGATATTGTCTAAATTTCAAAAATGCTAACAACGTTTCAAGATAATGTTGCAATTTCAATAATTGTTGTTCAACTTCCTTAGGATCGAGATGATTTGTCTGGGCCATTAATGAAATAGCTGCCAATGGAACTTTCATTTGGTGCGACCACATCTTTATCATAAGTGCAACATGATTGGTTTGTTCAATTGTTTCAGAAACTTTTTGCGCTTCTCTAGCTTCTAATTGTGTAATAATATTAAAATAAGCGTAATCACTCGGTTGAAGTTCGAAAGAGGGGTCCTGACTACTATTAAAATATTTGAGATGTAACATTTTTTTCCTGTAACGACTGTATTGCCAAATACTAATTCCTAGTAAAACAATAACATTTAAACCTAAGGAATTAAACAAATAGGGCATTGGTAAATGATATAGATAGAAACTAATAAAAAATAGGACAAACATCATGATATATAAAATATACCAAATCAAGTGTTCTCTTAAAAACTGGCGTATCATTGTAGTAAATACCCAACTCCTCTCACTGTATGAATGTAATCAAAACCTATTGGGACAATTTTTTTACGTAAGCGTGTCATATTAACATTAAGTGTATTTTGATCAATAAAACTATCATTTTCCCAAAGTTTCTCTAATAGAGACTCTTTTGAGACTACTTGTTTAGGATGCATGAGCAAGATAGATAGGATTTTATTTTCTGTTGGCGATAAAATAACCTCTTTATCTTGGCTAGACAATAACCCTTCTCTTGTCAACGTAAATCCCCCAAAAGTTAATTCCTGTTGGATAAATTGTTGACTTCTCCTTAAAATAGCAGTTAGCTTAGCATCTAATACAGCTAGAGAGAATGGTTTTGAAATAAAGTCATCCCCCCCATATTTAATGCCATAACCATATCCATTTCATCATTACTAGATGAAATGAAAATAATAGGAATTGTTAAAAACTTACGCAATTCTGCAGTCCAGTAAAAACCATTAAAATAGGGTAACGTAATATCCATTAGTATCAAATCGGGTTGAAATGCGATAATTTCTTGTTTCACATCACGAAAATTGCTGACACTAGAGACATGATAGCTAGCTGATAAATGATCTTTTAAAAGTGACACAATCGTCATATCATCTTCTACAATATAAATTTTTCCTTGCTCTTGTGACATATCCCCTCCTAAAATAGTACGAAATCTCTTTCTTTCATTTAGTATAACAAATTTTTTAGTCTATCGGTTTCTATTAATGCAAAAGGATTGGTAAAATAACCAATCCTTTTTAGCGTTCAATAATATGATAATAAGTTCGACTAGTTATACGGTAAATGATAAAGTAAATTATAGAAATCGCAAGTACTGTCAAACCACTTACTACATATACGATTGTTGAGTTAAGCACCCCAAATACCAAAAGCATCTGTTTTAGCATTGGAATAGCAACTCCAAAGTGAATAACTGCTACCACTAAAGGTTGGAAGAAGAAAATCATAATTTGAGAATTAATAGTCCGTTTAACTAATTTTTTGCTCATACCTACTTCTTGTAAGATACGATAAGATCTCTTATCTTCATGACCTTCTGAGTATTGCTTATAGTAAACAATTAGAGCTATACCTAGCAAAAAGCTTATACCTAACAGAAATCCAGTAAATAATAACCCACCAAACATTTGATAACCTTCTTTTAGAAAACTCTGTTTAGTGCTAATATTTCCAACATACTTACCATCTACCTCTATTATGTCGTTTTTAGAAATTGAATTTATCTCTTGACTATTCAAATCCAAATATGCCTTAAAGGTTTTTGGAAAAGTATTGATGTTCTTAGTATAAGGTAAATATGCTTTTCTAATATTGTCAATTTGTTTGTTGTTTGCAAATATAATTAAACCCGGGTTATAAGTATTTGTAGTCTCTGGAACATAAGCCTCTTTTAAATTTTTTACAACGTCAAATTTATTTCCCAATAGATTTATTTTTTTCAAACGACTATCACCTTTTTGAACAAAGTAAGCCACTTGGTTATCTTTTAATTTTGGTAATCGGTGACCTAAACGACGGAAATCATTCTGAGTAATTAGGTACATAAAACCCGTTTTTGTGATATCAACATGTTTGACGTTTTTAGATGTGATATTAAGTTCACTTGATTGACTAACTGGCATTGAAATCATTGTCTGATTATAAGTGATAGCTTCCTTAGATGACTTACCTAGTTTCTTCAAAATCTTTTCTTCAAATATATTTTTCGCGTCACCTTTTGAATTATCTATTGATAAACTTACTGATTTTGGAAATAGTCCGGTAACAACATTTTGTGTATTTGAATAGAGTGAGACTGTTGTAGCAATAGTAACTAGAGCCATAACAGCTAATAAAGTGATACTTGCCAACCCCACTGCATTTTGCTTCATTCGAAAAATCATTTGCGAAGTTGATACAAAATGCTCAGATTTATAATAATAATGCTTGTTTTGACGTAACCTTTTTAAGTACCATGTCATAAAACTAATATAAAAAAGATAAGTACCAGCAATAACTAAAAGTACTGCAAAGAAGAAACGATAGATAACAGCTAATGCAGGTGCTTTACCTGAAGTAAGAGCCATTGTATAAGCGATGGCGATAGCTACTAACGCTAAAATTGCAAATATAAGATTACCTTTTGGTTCTTTTTCTCCCTGTTGTTTCTTCCTAAAGAGACTTAATGGGGATGATAAATGAACATGTCGAATAACTGGAACTTCTAAAGTCAGAAAAATACCTGTAAATATAACAATACAAATAATAAATGGCCATAAACTTAAACTAAGATTTAGTGCATGATAGTTAATAATGTTGACAAAAATTAAATAAATAAATTTAGCAAAAAAAGCACTAAACAAACTTCCTATAGAAATAAGAAATATATAAATAATAAACAGCTCTAGACTAGCTACACGCGCAACTTGACGTTTATTCATCCCCAAAATGTTATACAGTCCAAATTCACTACTACGCTGTTTCATCAAGATATTGTAGCTATAATGTTCCATGACTACCGCAAAGATTGACAAAACAATCACTCCAAGAAAAAGAACCGTTGCCGCTGTCCCCATATCTCTTCCAACAGCACTCATTAAGATTAGTAGCGTAGAACAAGTCAATGAATAAAGTAATAAACTGGCTAAGAGGAATGGTATGTACTGGTCTATAGAATGTTTTAAATTATGCCAGGCTATTTTGAGATAAAACATATTATTCACCCCCTAATATGGCAGACATTGTTAAAGAAATATCTTTATTGAATTCGCTATTATTCTTATTACCACGATAAAGTTGGTGAAAAATACGTCCATCTTTGATAAATAAAACGCGTTTGGCATGACTAGCAGCATTTGCTGAATGGGTTACCATCAAAATAGTTTGTCCATCCAAGTTAATAGTTTCAAATAAATTCAGCAAGTCTTCTGAATTACGGTAATCTAACGCTGCTGTTGGTTCATCTGCTAATAAAATTTGAGGGTTGGTTATCAAACTACGAGCAATCGCTACACGTTGCTTTTGACCACCAGAAAGCTCGAAAGGTCTCTTATCTAATAAGTCATCAATTCTCAGATGAGAAGATAATTCTGACAAACGATGATCCATTTCTTTGTAACGTTTACGATCAAGAACTAAAGGAAGATAGATATTATCTCTTACAGAGAGAGTATCCAAAAGGTTGAAGTCCTGAAAGACGAAACCAAGATTTTTCAAACGAAAACTCGCTAATTTTGCCTCTTTAATTTTCGTAATATCTTCCCCATTTAAAATCACTTGTCCATTTGTCGGTTTTTCTAAAGTAGCTAAAATATTTAGCAGAGTTGTTTTTCCCGAACCAGACTCTCCCATAATAGCAATGAATTCCCCTTGTTCAACTTTAAAATCGACGTCTTGTAGAGCCCTTGTCTCTTCTTTTGAAAAACGTGTACGAAAAACTTTTTCTAAGTGATTGATTTCTAATAACATATAATTCTCCTTTATTTATTATACCCTAATTTTGATTGATTCTACTCTTTAACCAAGACTGTGACTCTTGTAAAGGAAGGCTGGTTACTTGATCTGGTAAGATAGGGGTGTTCTCGTATTTATATCCTTGTCGATCACTAACTATTCCTGTAGTTAAAGCTAATCTAGCACCGTCGTAAAGCATGAAAGTTTCATTAACAGTCGTATATCCTGCTGTGGCTTGACCAAAGCTTTTAACATTAGGTAATCCTTTAAATGATAAAAAAGTCATTTCTGCCGAACTAGCAGTTTTATGATTAGTTATAATAGCGATTGGAACATGCTTAGTATTGATTGTTTTCCTAGATATTTTTAATGCTTCTAGCGGTATATTTTTCATCGTGATTGTTTTCTTATTTCCATACTTATCAGTATAATGAAATAGGGTATCATTTGGTAAAATAGAGGCTAACCCCCCAATCATAGGGATCATATTGCCGCCAGTATTATTCGATAAGTCTAAAATGAGTCCCTTATAACTTTTTTCCATCAATATATTTTGTAATTTACCACTATAATGGCTAATAGATCGTTTATCTAACTTACTTATAGAAGGAATAGTAATTAAGAGAATGTCTTCGTTTAATCTTCGATATTCTGGATATCGACTATCTAGGGTATCTCTTCGTACAGTCTCTTTGGATAATATTTGACTATGTTTACCTCCTCCATACCGTACTGCTTCCTGTACAATGTTGCGACTCTCTTGGTAAGATTTTGACGTTTTCAACTTTTTTTCTGATCGTTGTCTTATAATTTGCCATTGACGACCTTGCGAATACAAACCACGCTGTTCAACACGATCTAAAATAACACGTCCATAACGTTCGCTACTAGGAGGTAATAGATAAATATTTAATGCTGAACCATAATAATGAACTACCACTCCTAAAATTCCTAAAACTATAAGCATTGGAACTACAAAAAGTAAAACTATTTTTCGCCGCATCTCTTGCTCCCCCTTTCTCTTTAAGTCTATTATATGGCAAAATAGATTACTATAACCTTACATCTTAAGACCTATTTCTTACAAATTTGAAAGTTTTAAAAGCTTTATAAACTATAATTTTGATATAATATCTTACATAACAAATGGAAAGTACGGTGAAAATATATGGCCAAGACAAGTAAAAAATTGACAAAATCTTTAGGGCCTATTGGTAAATTAATTTCAATAATCCCTGACACAACTGAACTTATTGGAAAAGCAATTGATAATTCTCGTCCAATTATTGAAAAAGAACTTGATCGTCGTCATGAAAAAAACAGACTTATACTCAGCTTGATAATGTAGTACACCTTGATATCAATGATGCGCAAGTTTACTTAGAGCAACGCCATTTTAATGTATCAAGGATTGTTGCTGAACCAAATTCAAAGTGGGCAACCCTACATCCTAATCAAGTTGTGAATATGTCGCCTAAAGCTGGTAGGGTCAGAATCGGTTCATTAGTGAAGTTGTACTATATTACAGAGGATATCCTTGAAGAAAGTAAGACACTACTTTTATCTAAATCCGAAAAAAGTAAAGCACGACAACAACGGTTAACAGAAGTATTGAGTACCCCTAGTCAATTACTCAAAAAAATCGAAATAAATAAGCATGATCGAATTGACCATGCTTATTTATTTTTACCAAACAGGTTGATCTAAACCTTGAGATGTTTTTTCGATAACTTTTTTAACCGCATCTGTATGGTAAGCTTTCACAACTTCTTTAATGGCTTTAGCTTTTGATTTGTCTTGCCAACCTTTTTGAGCAACTAAAAGGTTGTACCATTGTTTTGCATTTTTACTTTTTGGTTCAATAAAAATAGCTGATTTAGGACTTATTCCTGCTTCTGTCACAAAATCATTATTAATAACTGCTGCATCTGTGGAATCCAAAGAACGTGCGGTCTGTGCTGCATCTACTTCTTTTAAATCTAAAGATTTAGGATTGGAAACAACATCTGACATTGTTGCTAATGTATCACCTGATACTTTCAATTTTAGCAAGCCTGCTGATTGTAACAAGTAGAGAGAGCGACTTTCGTTAACTGCATCGTTTGGGATAGTAATAGTTGCTTTATTTGGAATTTCAGAAACTGTTTGGTATTTACCTTTACCGTTCTTAGTACCAGAGTATAATCTAAAGGAAGTAAAGTATGTCTCAGCAACGGAAACAAGATTGGTCTTATTTGCTTTATTCCAATTGTTTAAGTAATTATAATGCTGGAAAGCATTAATATCAATCTCATCACTTTCTAAAGCTTTATTAGGTTGTGTATAATCTGTGAATTCCGTAAATTTTAGCTTAACGCCTTTTTTCTTAACTAATTCTTCGATTTTATCCCAACGAGCTTTTTCAGTTTTACTCTTTACCATTGTTCCAACTCTAACGACTTTGGCGTCTTCATTTTTAGACTGACCACAGGCTCCTAGAATAAGTGCTGAAATTACTACTGTTGTCGTTAATCCTAATAGCTTTTTGATTTTCATAATTTATTTCTCCTTTGATATGGTTGTATGATTAATCAACTGATATTAGTGTAACAAAAAGCTAATGGATAAAAAAATACTTATTATCAATCAAGAGATATAGCTTTTAACTATATCATTTCTTTTATAATTTTACTTTCGAGGGCTCCGTAAAGCGGTCCAATAATAGGCGACTTCCTCATAACCTTGGTGCTCATACATTTTTCTGTTTTCTTCTTCTGAAATTAAGATAACTTTCTTAAACCCCCTACTTGCATCAAATTGTAGGCGCGTACCAATTCCTTGTCCTCTGTAGGATTCTTGGACATAAAAATCATCTATTTCCACGTATTCACCATAGTCCCAAGCTGTTACATCTCCAATAATTTGATTATCTTTAATAGCTAGGTAAACTTTAGCATTATTATTTAAAAGATTAGCACGATTATCATTATACATTTGCTTAGCGTAAGTTTCTCCGTAAACTATACTTTGTTCATATTTGAACTTTAGGTATTTTTCTAGGTAATTTTCATTAAGTTTAGTAAATGTGATGTCATCAAATTCTTTTTCAAAAAGTTTAAGATGATTTAATGAATTTGTAAATATGATATGTTTCTCTGATTCAAAGCCTTGTTGTGATAAAGTTCTCTGTAATTCACTGCTCAATTCAGCATTTTCCTCAAAAAACACAAAAGCAAAATCAGACTGATAATCTTTTTGTTCATCTGCTAAATAGATCATATCCTGTAAAAACTCACTTACTGTAGGCATTATTTTGTAGCTAATATAGTTTGAAAAATAACGCTCTGAAGTGATTATATTCTTAAAATGTTTATACCGATTAGTTTCCAAATAAGGTTTTTCGGATGACTCAAGTAATTCTTTATAGTGCATATTTACTCCATTCATACATTTTTAAAAATCAATATAGAAAATTTGACCTTGCTTGTTGGCAAAGTCAAATGAATATATCAATAGTTGAGAAATTTTTCTAAATCTTTCAAAGCTCGTGTAGCAATAGCTTCATAACGCTCTTTCTTATCACGGATTCGTGGGCCTTCTAATTCTTTGATGATACCAAAGTTAACATTCATTGGTTGGAAATGTTTGCTGTCTGTATGTGTAATATAATGTGGCAGTGCACCAATAGCAGTAGTTTGTGGGAAAACTACTTCACTCTCCCCATTAAAGCGACGGGCAGCATTGATTCCCGCTACAAGACCACTTGCTGCCGATTCTACATAACCTTCAACACCGGTCATTTGTCCAGCAAAGAAAAGATTTGGGTTCTTACGTGTAGCAAAGGTTTGGTCTAAAAGATTTGGTGAATCCATATAAGAATTGCGATGCATAACACCATACCGGACAAATTCAGCATTTTCAAGACCAGGAATCATTTGAAATACACGTTTTTGTTCTCCCCACTTAAGATGAGTTTGGAAACCAACTATGTTATAAAGAGAGCCTGCAGCATTATCTTGACGTAATTGAACAACAGCATATGGTGTTTTAAATTCACCATCTCGCGGTCCTTTGTAGTCCTCAGGATACTCCAAACCAACTGGTTTCATTGGACCATAAAGCATCGTTTTAATACCACGCTTAGCCATCACTTCGATAGGCATACAACCTTCGAAGTATTTTTCTTTCTCAAAAGAATTTAGTGGTGCTTCCTCTGCTGTAGTTAAAGCTTCGTGAAATGCCATAAATTCTTCTTTGGTCATTGGACAATTTAGATAAGCTGCTTCACCTTTGTCATACCTAGACTTAAGGTAAACTTTATTCATGTCAATCGTATTTTTATCGACAATTGGAGCGGCGGCATCGTAAAAATAAAAACCGTCACCACCATTAAGTTCATGAATTTTAGCTGCCAGACTATCACTTGTTAATGGTCCTGTAGCGATAACTGTAATAGCATCTCCAGGGATATCTGTGATTTCATCACGAATTACTTCGATTAATGGATGTTTATGGATTTCCTCAGTAACAGCTTCAGAATAACCTTCTCTATCAACGGCCATGGCTCCACCTGCTGGAACTCGATGTGCCTCCCCATTTCTCATAATGATAGAATCCAAACGACGCATTTCTTCTTTTAAAAGACCAACTGCATTTGTTAGAGAATCACCGCGGAATGAATTGGAACATACTAATTCTGCAAAATTATCTGTTTTATGTTGAGGGGTTGATTTAACCCCACGCATTTCATAAAGCTTAACTGGTATTCCACGTTTAGCAATTTGATAAGCTGCTTCAGAACCAGCCAAACCAGCGCCGATAACATTAATGTAAGATTGAGACATGAACTAATACCTCTTGAAAGTAGTCAACTACTTCCTCAAATCTTTCTATATAATTTATTTTTCCATTATAACATACATAGCTACTTCTTCAAAAAACGTTATTCATTAAACTACTAGTTATTCTCTAAATAAAACTCAAAACGATCTCCAACATATTGCCCATGAACATATTCAAAAGGCTTACCATCAGTAAAGTATGAAACTTGTGTCAATGCCAAAATAGCATGGCCTGCGTTAACTTCTAAATGCGAAGCAACACGTTCACTAGCATTTCTAGCATATATAGTTTGTTGGCTTTTCCCAATTTCGTAGCCATTCTCTGTTAAGGTTTTAAAGAAATGTTCTGTAACCTCTGATTGTTCAAAACCTTTAATTAAATTCTCTGGTATAGAGGCTATCTCATAAACCAACGGTACCTTATCAGCATAACGTACCCTTTCCATACGAACCACATAATCTGACTGTGATAAATTTAATTTTTGAATTTCGGTTTCATTTGCTAGTTTTCTTTGAAATGAGATTAGTTTACTGGATGGCTTACGCCCTTGAGAATTGACAATTTCTGTAAAACTAGTTGTTCCCCGCATTTTTTCTTGAACACGATGACTAGCAACATAGGTGCCACTACCAACTCGTCTCTCCAAAATACCTTCTTCAACTAACAATGTAATTGATTGGCGAAGTGTCATACGACTTACACTATAATCATCCGCTAAATCTCTTTCGCTAGGTAACCGCTGCCCAATCTTCCAAGTCCCTTTATCGATTTCCTTTTTAATAGCGTCGTGAATTTTAATATATGCTGGTAACAATATTCTCTCCTCCTAGAATCTACACTTCATTTTACCATACTTCTATATATTTCTAACTCTAAAATCGTGAAATAATTCAGAAAAATCATAAGCAATATTTCTTGATAAGAAAGCGTTTAATCAATTATTTTAATGATGTTAATTTATATAAAATATGCTAAAATGGTATAGGTACAGCTGTTTTTAAAATTAGCTACAAAGAAAGGGAAACAATGACTGATATTTCTATATTGAATGATATCCAAAAAATTATCGTTCTAGATTACGGTAGTCAATATAACCAGCTTATCGCACGTCGTATCCGTGAATTTGGTGTATTTTCTGAGTTAAAATCACATAAAATTACGGCTGATGAAATTCGCGATATTAATCCTATTGGTATCGTACTTTCAGGTGGTCCAAATTCCGTATACGCTGATGGCGCTTTTGGAATCGATGAAGAAATTTTTGAATTAGGAATTCCAATCTTAGGAATTTGTTATGGTATGCAACTGATTACCCATAAACTCGGTGGTAAGGTTCTTCCTGCGGGAGAAGCTGGTCATCGTGAGTATGGTCAATCAGCACTTCGCCTACGCTCAGAATCAGCACTCTTTGCTGGCACTCCTCAAGAACAACTTGTTTTGATGAGCCATGGTGATGCTGTCACTGAAATTCCTGAGGGTTTCCATCTCGTTGGTGACTCTGTTGACTGTCCATTTGCTGCAATGGAAAATACTGAAAAACAATTTTATGGTATCCAATTCCACCCCGAAGTTCGTCACTCAGTATATGGCAATGATATCCTTAAAAATTTTGCTGTTAATATCTGTGGCGCACGTGGTGATTGGTCAATGGATAACTTCATTGATATGGAAATTGCAAAAATACGTGAAACTGTAGGCGATCGTAAAGTACTTCTTGGACTATCTGGCGGTGTTGATTCATCTGTTGTCGGAGTACTCCTACAACGTGCTATCGGTGATCAATTAACATGTATTTTTGTAGATCATGGTTTATTACGTAAAAATGAAGGTGACCAAGTTATGGATATGCTTGGTGGTAAATTTGGACTTAATATTATCCGTGTTGATGCTTCAAAACGCTTCCTAGACCTTCTTTCTGGTGTTGAAGATCCCGAGAGAAAACGAAAAATCATCGGAAATGAGTTCGTGTACGTTTTTGATGATGAGGCAAGTAAACTTAAAGGCGTTGATTTCCTTGCTCAAGGTACCCTCTACACAGATATTATTGAATCTGGGACAGAAACAGCCCAAACAATCAAGTCACACCATAATGTTGGTGGATTGCCAGAAGATATGCAATTTGAATTGATTGAGCCACTTAACACATTATTCAAAGATGAGGTTCGCGCTCTTGGTACTGCACTTGGAATGCCTGATGAAGTTGTATGGCGTCAACCATTCCCTGGACCTGGTCTTGCTATTCGCGTTATGGGTGAAATTACCGAAGAAAAACTTGAAACAGTCCGCGAATCAGATGCTATTCTTCGTGAAGAAATCGCTAAAGCTGGTCTAGATCGTGACGTATGGCAGTATTTCACAGTTAATACTGGCGTACGTTCTGTCGGTGTTATGGGAGATGGTCGTACTTATGACTATACAATTGCTATCCGTGCAATTACTTCAATTGATGGCATGACAGCTGATTTTGCGCAACTTCCTTGGGATGTACTTAAGAAAATTTCGACACGTATTGTTAACGAAGTTGATCACGTTAACCGTATTGTTTATGATATCACAAGTAAACCACCTGCAACTGTTGAGTGGGAGTAGTTGTAGGAGAGCCAGAAATCCTTGTTTATCAAGGGTTTCTGGCTCTTCTTATTTTTTTACTGCACTTTTATTGCACTTTTTTCATTTCTTTGTTTCGCAAGTAGTCTACAGTAAATTGATTCTTTGGTGAAGTATCATAATTTTGTTTTGCTTCTTTAAAGGAAATGGCTCCATTTAATTTGTTAGCTACCTCAAAATTACTGTTAGGATAAAGATGTCCATACGTTCCTAAAGTCGTCTCAATATCTTCATGTCCTAAACGGTCTTTAATGATGAGTGGGTTTTCTCCCATACTGATTAACAAGGAAGCATGCGAATGCCGTAAACCATGAATTCTGATTCGATGAATACTAGCCAGCTTAGCATAGCGTTCAATAGCATGTGCTAGCGTATGTTTTTGGGTAGGAATACCGTTATAGCTCATTACAAAGTCTGTCTGAATTAGATTTTGTTGTGCTTTCTTCCATTCGGATAGATAATTTAGAGTACATTCATCTAATACAATATGACGAACACTCGCCTTTGTTTTTGGTTCAACAAATCTATAATCCGATTGATTCTTGTAATAAAGTGTTTTGTTGATGGTTAGTACTCCAGAGTCAAAATCAATATCTTCCCATTGAATGGCAGTAGCTTCACCAATTCGCATTCCAGTCATAAATAAAAACCACAGAGAGATAAATAAAAAGTGTTGATAGTAATCTTCTTTATAAATTAGAGAGATTACTTTTTCAAATTCTTCTTTTGTCCAAAATTCAATTTTAGACTTTTGCTTTTTCACATTGCCAATAATCTTAGATGGATTTGTGGTGGTTATCCCAAGGACAATTGCTCGATCCATAGCAACTGAAAATAGTCCTTGAACAGCTCTCACATAAGAAGACTTACATTTCTTTGATAATTTTAGTTGCCAATTTTGCACATCAATAGGCTCAATATCGGAAACAGCCATTTTATCAAAATAAGAGAAATGTTTCTTAATAGTTGGTAAGCGATTTTCATATGTTCTGAGCTTTACCTGTGTCTTATACCATGGAAGAAAAATTTCAAAGATATAATGATTAAACGTCATTTTATCCTTATTCTCACTTAATTCTTCTGGTTTCATCAGTAGTAGTTTTGAATATTCTTCTCTTGCTTCTTTTTTAGTAGTGAATCCACTACGATATTTTTGAATTTTTTTTCCTTTAGAATCATAACCTAGATTTGCACGAAAATAATAGGTTCCATTCTTTGCTTTTTTTATTGGGTCTTTAACCATAGTTTTTACTCCTTACTGTGCAAAAACTACTCAGACCTGTTTTCATTTGAAAACCGAATTCCTAGAATTTCTTCAACAGCTTCACGAGGGACTCTATCTAACTTTCGAGATTGATAGTAGGTATGCCCTTTTGTAATCATCAATTCTTTTGCTTTTTTTATGATGTCTGCTGAAAAAGAAGTTCCATATCCTAGCTCAACTAAATCTTTTTTTGTGACCGTTATCATTATTACTCCTTTCCCATTATAGGCTAGGAAAACTCCAATATTCACCTATAATTATATCAAATATTTTTATGATAATACATTGACAAGAGAAGAATATCCCAGCAATCGAACAGCTCTAGCAAAGCTCACGGGCATTTCACCCCTGCATGATTTTCATGTAGCCGTACCCATTGTCTGCGACGCTACTAACGCTCGGACTGTGGCTATACGGGAGTATCATTATCACGATAAGAAAGTCATGGCAACAATCCTGCTAAAGATTGTTTACGAAGTTTTAACATGAATCGCTCGCTATCTTCATAGATCATGGCGTGTTAGTTCGTTGGCTCTTTTCTTATCGAAACGTATTCGATTGGCTTTATTCAATTGTCAAAGAACGTTTGGCTTGTTAGCCTATCAAAACATACTGAACATACAGTAGGCTTTGATGGAATAACAAACCTCCCAAATCGGGAAGCGTGGAACGGTTCAACACGCTTCCACGAAAAAATGAGATTATTTAATTTCGAACGCTAAAATCTTGGTGATGAGTTTTGTTTCCATTCTGCCACGTAGGGTTTCATCAATAACCATATGAGAATTGCCATATTCGTCTGTCATGCGACGCAAAGAACGTTTTGAGGTATACCCTCGATAATGTTTAACAATCTGATTAATTGCTTCCACGTCGCCATCTGTCGCCTTTACAATGAGGGGGAAGGGAACCCTTGGATAGGCTGTTTTCATTCTTTACACTCCTTCATGAATTCTTTAATCATGGCTAGTCCACTTATTCGATGACGATAAACTGTTGAACGATTTACATTTAGTAATTCTGCAATTTCCACATCACTCATATCCATAAAATAATGAAGTAAAATGATGTTCCGCTTGTTCTCTGGAAGGTGGCGTAAGGCTTCGCTTAACAAATCACTTTCAACATTGATTCTTAATCCATACAATGTGAATAGTTGAAAATCAGTGACATACGTATCAACCGTAGAAAAAGAGGTGACAAGGTAGTTATCTATTTCAGAAAATGAAACTTCTTTTTTGGACAGTCTGCTTAGATGTTTGAAATAATCTTTCCGTTCATCTTCAATGGCTTGTTTGCAGATATAGTCAAACTGATTTTCTATGGTTTCTTGAAAAGAAGATGGTTTCATGTTTTTCACCCCCTTTCTGTCGTGAAAGGGAGTGGCATGTACTTCTTTATCTCCCTTCATACTAAGTCCCGACACGAAAGGGGGATTTGTTGCATAAGTGAAGAAAAATCTTAAAAGATATTCACGAAGTAGCCAAAAAAACACATAAACAGATTGTTTTCTCTGTTCATGTGCTTCAATTGTTCTGTCTATACGATTTGTAAAACCACATTGATGGTCATATTTATCTAGTGTAGGTGGGTAAGTTTTTTTGATAAGAACCTAATTAAGAGAATTAGATAGTGACGTATCTTTTTCATGGCGACTGTGACCTCCATTCAGTCGCCAATTTTATCTACTTTTTAGCAGCATAACTAAATTTTATATAGTTGTATGGGTAAATAAAATCAGCGACCTTTCTATTTGAGATTGGATTTATCACATTCATAAGCATAATAGCGCTCTTAAAAGAACTCACAAACTACATAACACGTTTTTCTATACCTGTTTCCACTTGGATAGGAACAGTAAAATGTATAGAGGTGGTTTATTATGCGTAAAAAAGAAGATAAATACGATTTTAGAGCCGTTGGTCTAGCGATTAAAGAGGCTCGAATAAAACGTGGTCTCACCCGTGAACAAGTAGGAACAATCATTGAAATTGACCCACGTTATTTAACAAATATAGAAAATAAAGGGCAACACCCAAGTACACAGGTGCTTTATGATCTTGTATCATTACTCCATGTGTCTATTGATGAATTTTTCTTACCTACAGATAATTTGATAAAAAGCACTCGAAGGCTACAGATAGAAAAATACATGGATAGCTTTACAGACAAAGAACTATCCTTAATGGAAGCACTAGCAAAAGGTATCAATGAAGCAAGAAATATTGAAGGCTAGTCAGTAAAATTCAGATAAACAAAAAGAGCCGATAAGATGAGAGTTTCATTTCTCAAATTATCGGCTCTGCGTCTTGGCGTCTGGCTCTTTGATTGTTATTATATTCATTTTTTGAACATTAATTAAAGTTTCGTTCTTACATTTGGGGCAGTATAAAGGGAAATTTTTAAGTATAGTATCCACTCGTATTCGTAGTCTTGTTTTATTTCCACAAATAGGACACAATATCCACTTGTAGTTTATAATAACAATCTCCTCCTTTCCACTTTAATTCAAATCTATATTAAAGAATATTTCATCTTATTTAATAAGAAACCATATTTATATAACAACATAAAACGCACTAAGTTATTTTATTGAACATATATCTTACTTTATCTATCCGACTATTTAGACGACGGGTCTGGCAAACAGGTTCGCCAGTGGTAACCTGATATCCTTTTAGCTCTGCTAAACAAACACTAAGCCCATTTGTAAAAAAAGTTAAATCATTGCGATAATCTTGAATACATCGAGCAGGAATTTCTCCAATAATAATGACCTCATTATTTTTCAGTTGAGTATTTACGATATTTGCACAATATTTGGGAGCATCGTTATATGCCCGTGAAAGATATTCCTGTGGTGCATAAACTTTAAAACTAAGATATGGCTCTAACAATTCTGTTCCAGCTTTTCTAAAGGCTTGCTCCAGTACAATAGGAGTAAGCATCCGAAAATCTGCTGGAGTACTAACAGGGCTATAGTATAAACCGTACTTAAAACAGATTTTACAATCCGTCACATTCCAACCATATAATCCTTGTTCGCAACCATAGCGTATCCCTTCCATAACTGCATTTTGAAATGATTGATTTAAGTATCCAAGAGAAACCGAGCTCTCATACTGCATTCCACTTCCCAACGGAAGCGGTGATACAGATAAACCAATGGAAGCCCAGAAAGGATTTGGCGGCACTTCGATGTGAATGGTATATTCTGCATTTTTTAACGGTCTCTCCATATAAATGACTGTAGGCTCTTTTAGTTCTATCTCCACATGATACTTTTCTTGCAACAGTGCACTAATCACTTCCATTTGTACTTTCCCTAAGAAAGAAAGTATAATTTCATGTGTCGTAGAATCCACGTAATATCGTAGAAGCGGATCACTATCTGAGATTTCCAAAAGGGCATCAAGCAACATTTCTCTCTGTTCAGGTTTACTCGGTTCAACAGTTGTTTGTAGTAGAGGGTGCGGATTTTCAATCTTTTTTCTCTGTGGCAATAGTTTTGTATCTCCAAGAACACTATTTAACTTCAAAAACTCATTTTGCAAAATAACAATTTCTCCAGAATAAGCTCTATCAATCTTACATAATTCACCATTTATTGAAGTATACATTTCTGTAACTTTTATTTTTTCTTTTTCTGATACTCTAACCGAATCTCGTAAATGTAGTACTCCACTATAAAGGCGTATATATGCAAGACGTTGTCTTTTTTTTGTATATTCAATTTTGAAAACATTTCCGCAAAGTTCAGACGGACCTCGATGTGTTGATGAATAAAATTTATTAGTAATAACTTCTATAAGGTTATCAATCCCTATATTACTTTTTGCACTTCCATGATAAAGAGGGAACAGAGAACAATTCTGAAATCTTATGCTTTCCTCTTGTTCGAGTTCCAATGCTTCTAATGATTTACCGGACATATATTTCTCTAAAAGGTCATCGTTTCCCTCTATTACCGTATCCCATTGTTCAGATTCGGTAAAGTTCGTCACACACATATTAGGATACAGTTCTACCTTCTGTTTGATTACAATTTCGGCAGAAAGTTTCTCTTTAATATCCTGATAAACCGTTGATAAATCAATTCCATTTTGGTCAATCTTATTGATAAAAAAGATTGTGGGAATCCCCATTTTCCTAAGTGCATGAAATAATATACGAGTTTGTGCTTGTACGCCATCTTTTGCAGAAATCAGTAGAATTGCCCCATCTAAAACTGATAATGAACGATATACTTCTGCTAAGAAATCCATATGTCCTGGCGTGTCTATGATGTTCACCTTCGTATTTTCCCACTGAAAAGAGGTTATTCCTGTCTGAATTGTAATTCCTCTCTGACGTTCTAAAAGCGTATTATCCGTCCTCGTTGTACCTTTGTCCACGCTTCCTAATTCTGTAATCGCTCCACTGTTATATAATAAGCTTTCTGTTAAGGTAGTTTTTCCTGCATCAACATGAGCTAAAACTCCAATATTAATAATTTTCATGTGATTTTCCTCCATTCAAAAACCCAAAAGGGCATAAAAATCCCAGTGATAAATACTTTTATCACTGGGATTTTTATGCATAACCATAGGTATACAAAGCATACAGATATTCTCTGGATACTTTAGAATCACATGATAAAGGTATTCTTAAACTGGGTACAAAAAACTAAGCCCTCCTAAAAAAGGACATCTAATTATTTGTTCCCGCTATCAAATTGACAGTTTATTTAAGAATACCTTGCCGCATATTTATTAACTCCTTTTAAATAGTCACTTAAATAATAGCACGTAAGAGCATATTTGTAAAGGAATCTCCAATTTTTTATCAAAAAGAGTACATGATTACAAAGTATCTGTAATCATGTACCAATATTTGTTATTTTACAATCTTCCAATTATCTTGTTTTTCTAATATCAACTCAAATTGCGAGATTTGGGTTGCCTTTGTTTCTTGATCTAAATATTTCACAGCGACATTCACGATTACTTGGTTATCTTTTCTGGTAAAGATAGGATTCACCAATTCCTCGAAAACATATTCCTTGTTAATCATAGGTAACACATGATTACTTACATAGTAAGTCAATTCTTTTTCTGTGGCGGTAGGATAGAGCTGGAAGAACGTTTCTAAAAAGCTAGTGATTTCGTCCATCGTTTCTGTATCTACTGTATGGTCACTTTCTAGCTGTTTGGGTTGGTAGTCCGATTTTTGAGGTTTCTTACTCATTGTCGGATTTTTGATAATAACCATATTATCTGATTCATCTATATGGACAACCACATGAAAGCTAGACGATATAGTTTCCTTGTCTTTGTCTTCGGTAATAACTTGTTCAACAGAAAACAGTACCTCAAAGGTGTTCTCATTCACTTGAGAAACCTGCCACACCTGTATATCGTTCACACTAGAACTAGTAGGAATATCCTTACGAATCATTTCTTCATTTAATACCTGCAATTCTTCCGTCAAATAATGGGTCAATTTTTCATTTCGTTTATCAATGGCTTCTTGGGATTGTTGCCACGAAAAGTAGTCTTTCGCAAAGGATTTCACAAAACTTTCTACTTGGTTGGTATCGACAATCTGCTGTTTAATGATTTCTGTTTCACGGACAGTATGAGTGTCAATGGCAGTAAAATTTTTATAGATTCCAAATCCGACACTACCAATCAATAAAACCCATAAAACAAAGGTTAATTTCTTATGCGTGCCAACTTTAATCATCGGAACTTTTCTTTGCTTGCTCGGTTTTTTAGATTTCTTTGGTTTCTCCTTCTTTTCTTTTCGCTCGATTTTTATAATCATTTGATTCATTCCTTTCTTAGTTATGAATAACACGTCTAGCCCCAATCAGATGGTCTTGCCAATAACGACTGCTTAAGTCGCCATAACCGATTGGGTCGCCTGCATGATAAAAGCGATTTCCCTCTAAATATATCGCCACATGAGTCACATATGTGCCTGCATTATAGGTTGAATGAAAGAAGATAAGGTCGCCTGCTTGGGCTTCTTCCATAGAGATTTCTTGCGTAGCGTCATACTGATCTTGGGCGACACGAGGGAGAGAAATGCCAGCTTTGTCATACACCCATTGTATTAAGCCACTACAATCAAAAGAGGTGGTAGGCGACGCCCCTCCAAAGACATAGGGAAACCCTTCGTATTTCAAGGCTTCGTCCATAATGACTTGCACGGTTTCATCATCAAATTCTGTTGGGGAAGTGTCGGTTAGGTATTGTGAAACCAACTGAACATAAAACTGATTTCCATAGTTATATCGCCAACCACCATTCACAGGTATGGCTATGGGATTGGGATAGTCTGCTTTTTGACCACCCGACTTCTCTTTAGAAAACTGTTCGGCTAATTCATAGGTATATTTTTTCCCATGACTCCTCACATAATTTAAAAAGCCACCGCCATAATTATAAGATTGGATAACAGAATCTATATCCACTCCTTGTTGTTCTGCACTGGTTAATAATTCACTGAAATATTTAACCCCTTGTTTGATGGACTCTTCGGTACTCAAACTGTTGGGCGGTAAACCCAAAGATTCGGAACTTTGCATAACATCTTCTGCTGTACCGCCCGATTCCACTTGCATAATGGCTAAGATATAAGAAACATAGTCTTCAATCCCATATTCCTTACCATATTTTTCAATCAACGGACGGTGTGCCAACACTTCTGGTGAAACGGTCACACCGCCTTGTGAAATAGAAGAATCCTTGTTGTTTTCGCCACTGTCCGTATCATCTGCAAAGAAAATGACTAGGAATAATAAGAGAAAAAAGAAGAGAGAGAAGACCACACTACAAATCACTGTTATTTTTAGCTTCATGTTTGTTGTCCTCGCTTATCCGTTCTTTTATTTAGCTTCCTCTGATTGAATTGCTTCGGTGGTGTCTTTTGTTTTTGCTCTTTTTTCAATGGTCGCTGATGATTTTCACGTTTAGTGTTTTGTGACAAAACAGGCGTGACGGTTTGCTGACGCTTGCGAACATGCTGCTGGTTATTCTGAACAGGAGATGATGGGTTTTCTTTTCGTCTTTTTTCTTTTGCTTTATCCAGCTCCAAACGCTTTTGAGCAATGTTCTTTCGTTTTTGCTCCTGCTGGTTCATACGCTGTTGTTTGCGTTGAGCTTTGGTATCTGCCATAGATTGTTTAAAGTCTGTTACATTATGAGTGACATTCTCTTTTCCTTGATGAAGGGCATATTTGACATGGGTTGGTGTCGCCTGTATCTGTTGTTTAGCCTGCTTTCTTTTATTGACTAGACGATTTTTCGTGTCCAATACATGGGCTGTCTTTTCACCTAATCGTTGCCCGATACCGCCTTGTTGCTTTTTCACATTGGAAAGTGCTGTTTCTTTCTTTGGTGTAGTCCGTTCATTTTGACGAGTATGGTTAGCTTTATTGGTTTGATTCTGCTTTGTTGTCATTGTCTTTTGCTTCGTTGACCCTGCTTTTCCACGAAAAATCTTACTCATACTGCGTTGAAATCTTCTGGTTTGTCGATTCATCATTTGACGAGGTCTGCGAAACACTTGTCTGCCCATGTTTTGAGAGTCGTTGCTTTGTAAAGAGAATAGGCTCATTAAATCGCCCAGTTTAAAATAAATCCCTGCAAAGGTCACAATTTGTAAAAACATAATCATGAAAAAGGGAGAACTTGCTGACAGCGAATAAAGCATAGTGGAAATACTAAAGGCAACGGTAATAATCAAGGTAATACCAGCCCTTGTCATAATCACATTAAATAACTTGGTAATGGCATGCCTGCCCATGCCATCAAAACTCGGCAACATACTTAATAGGAAACTGATTGGCAAAAACATAGCGAAAATAATAAATAGCACTTGCGAAAAAATCATGATTCCTGTTAGAAGGAAAACAAAAATCGAGATACCAATATTGAATACAAACAAAAAGAAGACCGTTCCTAATCGGGAAATGGTCTTCGGGAGTGTTAAATAGGTATTGTCATGATCTTCAATTTCTTCAATCACTACATTTTCTCTATCTTCACCATTGTTTGTATCTGGACTGGTAGCCAATAACTTTTCCACACGGTCTTCACCTAAGGTTTCTATATCGGTTGAGCCATATTGAAGTAATAACCACGGTTGCTTGACTTGAACAGAAAATAGGCTATCACGTATCATATCCACACTGTCTTTGCCTTGACTATCCGTATCGGGAAGGACAATCTTTGTCCCAATATCTAAACTGGCAGTGCTCACATCTTTGGAAAAATCATTGATTTTCGCAATATAATCGGGAGCATACGCAATAAAGGAAGCTGATAGAATAAACACCACCACAAAATTTAACACAGCTCGTATAGCTTTGGTCGTTTCTCGTTTCACCAGTCCTGTATAGGCAACGTAGATTCCAACAATCAGAATAAAAAGAAGAAGGAAGCCGACATAAAAACCCGAACTGGAAAAGCCATTCGGTGTAATCCCTGCAATGGTCTGCATGTTCTCACCAATCGCTTGAGACGTTTGACTAATGAAATCCAAGGCGTAGGCTTCTTTGACCAAATAGCCTGTGGCGTTGGAAAGATAAAGAGAAATCGTCCAAATGAAATTGGTAATGGCATACAGTCCATACATCACTGATTGCCCTATGCCGTCACTCCAATTCCACGGCAGCCAGCCCCAGCTATTGTCCACATAATAATCAAGCTGATAATGATTTAAACCATACTTGGAATACTCGTTGCTTGTATCAATGGTTTCATCAACTAAGCCTGTTGCTTGTACTGCATTGCCCAGCGTGCCTAATAAAAGTAAAATAACGCCCACACAAAGGAGCGTTATCCAACTATAGTGAAGAAATTTCTTTTGTTTTTGTGTCATTTTTCCCCCTCATTTCGCACAGGCGGTCTGGTATCAAAGGCATGAAGCAACTCTTCAAAAATCGGGTGAAACTGCATAACCCCTACACGACCATAGATGTCTGAAACTAAACATTGTCCATTTTCTAATTCACGTAAGCGTTTCTGATTGTTTTCATCTTCCTTGTCCACGCCAAAAAATTCTAAGGTCTTTTTGATTTCCACTAGGTCAGTGGAACGAAAGGCGAATTTCAAGCCAATATTATTCTTCATCTTTTCATCTAGTAAATCGTCGGCGTTTTGAGTAACGAAATAGACCCCTGCATTCATGGCACGCCCTGCCCGAACTAAACGCATAGATAGAGCTTTTCCTTGTGCCACTTGTAAAAAACTCCAAGCTTCATCAAGGTCAACAATTTTAAAAATGGAACGGTCAGAGTGGATAAAGTCTAAAGCAAAGGTACTAATGACAATCAGCATTGCCACACTTAATAATTCCATGGTGGTGTATTCTTCAAAAGAGCTATTGGAATCGGGTAAGACCAAATCTGCCACTTGAATAATATTGAGTTGTTTTTCCAAGCTAATGGATTGGGTGACATTGCCATCACTGAATAACAGATGGGCAAAATCATAATCGACAAAGCTTTCGATATGGTCAGCAATACTATTGCTGATGGGTGTATCTTCTTTTCGCAATTCATCAATCACCAATAACAACCCTCGTTGTTCGCTTTGAGTGACACTCCGAATCGCTTTACGCAGGACAGGAAACTTCTCGCTATCTCGGCTGGAAATGCCTGTTAAGAACGTGAGAATATCAATGGCTAGGCTTTCTGAATCTTTCGGGAGTTTTAAGATCACATAAGGGTCAAGTAACCCTTTATTGTCGTTCTCACTCGTGAGATTAACGATATTGATTTCATGGGCAATATCAGGTAAGGTTTCTTTCCATTTGCCACGTTCAGCTTTTGGGTCTACAATGATTGCCTGTCCGCCAAAGAGTACCGAATAATAGACCAGCATATTGTTAGAGAATGATTTTCCGCCACCTAATGAACCAATAAAAGCAGACGCTAACGCATTCGTCACAGAGCCTTTAATTCCTTGACTTGCAAGGCTGGGTTGGAGATAAATATTTCTGCCTGTATCGAGATTGTAACCGACGTAAATACCAGAATTTTCACCAAGCATTTGTGTAGCTCCGAAACCAAGACCAGCCAAAAAATCCGACGTGACATATTGAATATAGTCATTGATATATCGCTTGCTTGAGGGAATAAATTCATTATGCAAGCCTAGCATATCGCCAAAAGGTCGTACTAATTTGATAGACAAATCATCATAAAAATCTTTTACTTCATCACAACGTTGTTTCAACTCGTCCAGATTTTTTGCCGATACCCGTACCACATAGCTTAGTTTGTACATGGATTCTTTGGTTTGGTCTAGGTTGGTTTCTAATTCGTCGACAGATTCTAAAGCGTCCACCACATTGGTACTGGTTTCATTGTCGCTTTCCCATGCGTGACTATCCAAGTCTTTCAATTCTTTCTTTTTGTTGCGAACGGTAGACAGAGCTTTTTTATTAGCAACAATTTCAACATTCATGCTGGTATCAATCGGGAAAGTGAACTGTTGTTGCTGGTAATAAAAAATCTCACTATTGGGGAAATCCAATTCGCCGACGATACTGTTAATCGTAAAATACGCCACATAAGTGGTAGTATCTTCCTGTTCCATCCGTAAGTAGCGTTGCTTTTCTTCGATTAAACAGCGAGTGGGTTTAATAATATCGTATTTCTTTACCAACACTTTTTTATCTTCATATCGTTTGGGTAAATGGTAGTCGTAGTCATCAAAAGGAATCCCTGTTTGACCGTAAAGGTGGGCAATGATATACCCAAAATCATCTTTCCCCAATGGGCGAATGTGAAAGCGTCTGGATAATTTACTTTCTAATAACTGTTCCATTTTAGAAAAGCGTTCGATTTCTGACATAGGCATAGAAACAAAATCGCCCATCAACTTGTGATTCACGCCATGAAAGAATTCCGCAAATGCTTTTTGAATGTCTTTGCCAATATTTTTGACCGATACTTCCTGTTCATTCAGCAAGAGTTTAAAACCAATAAAAAAGCGATAGTCCACTTGATTGTCACCAATCATAGAAACTAACGCTTCGGTCTGTTCATCTATTTTTTCGTAAGCTATCTCTTTTAATCGTCCAGTGATTTCTTTTTTCGATTGTTCCTGTGTCGCTCGAATACTTGATTCGGTTGCTAGTTGCAGGGCATGAATCTTACCATCACGATTTTGGGCAATCAATTGACGGAAATTATCATGAACTTGAACTTTTTCATCGGAACTTAAAAAACTGTAATTATAGGGAATTAATTCATAATAAGCAAATACTTCGCCATCATGATTAAATACGAGATTATCTTCGATATATTTAATGGGGTGTGCCATTTAATTGTTCACTCCTTACAATCGTGATTGATTCATTCATTTTTTCTTTATTTAATCGTATTTGTTTGCCAGCATAGGTTATTTTAGGGCGTAGAGCATAGGTAATAATAGATTTTAAAAATCCATAGGGTTTCTTCCCGTCAAAGGTTTTTTGACACATGAACCAAGTGAGGACAACGGGAATCCCTAAGTATTTGAGTAGTGCTCCGTCAATCAAGGAAAGTGGTGGTAAACTGCCAAAGATTATAACGACAAACAAAGAAACGATAAACCATGTCATTTGTGTAAAGGTTATGGGAAAAGGGAGTTGTAAATCATTAATTGCATAAATCACTTTTTCTACTGACCAAATACTGGTGTAACTTCTTATTTTTTTCATGTCTTCACGTCCTTTCCGTAAAAATAGAAAAAGAGCAATCAAAATAGGTGATTGCTCTATAAAATAATAATTATTTTGTGACTTTTAATTGTTGAAAAATAGTTATTCTGAGTAAATCATCTAAAAGACAGCAGGTATGAAGTAATACCCAATTTAATCTACTGTATTCTGTATAGTCAAAATGAAAGTGTTTCATAAATTTTTGAGCGAATTTTTCTGCTTTTTCGTTAAAACCTTTGAAATCACCATGTCCGATTTTATTTCTCATTTGTCTTAATAATTTTGCTACTTCACTCGAAACCTCTCCATATTTCTTATCAAGATAAGGTATTAGTAATTTGTCAATTTCATTTGTATTCTGATTTGGTTTTAATAATACAAGTTCTAACAAAGTAAAAGTCTTTAAATAATGATTTTGATTATAACTATTATCACTATATATCCCGTTCATAATATAATCTAATTTGTAATAATCGTTTTCCGATTTTAGTATAGAATCAATTCGGTTGCCCATTTTTTTAAGTTCCGTAATGTAGTCGTCTGTAGTCCTGCACCCTTTAAAGTTTGAATCAATTCTAAAACTTAGATTTGATAATATCCTAGTATGCTCTTTAGGATTCATATTACTTGTATAAATGCAGTTCATATGAATACCATTTTGTATATCATGATTTACAAAGTTACTAAAATACATCACTTTTTCAGCGTAATCCTCTTCACAAAAACGACCATCAAAGCAATTGCTTGTCCAATCAAAAAAAGGCATATCCTGATATTCATAGTCAAAGAATAGACATATCATATTATCAACAAGGCATTGAAGACATGACTCAATAGAATCTAAATTATATTTTGTATAGTCTTCAACATTGGCGTGAACGATTTCTTTCAAATAAGATATAGAATATTCTGTTTGAAATGTTTTACCATACCTTTTCAAATTATCTGCCATGTCAACTTTTTGTTGTCGAATTTCTTGTAACATGTCTTCTATAATGCTTTCCTTCCAGTCATCAGAAACATTAGATATATATAGTTTCAATTTATCTGACAATTTTATTTTTGTTATTTTCCCATAAACATCTATTATTACCAATTGAACAATCCTCCTTAAAGTCAAGTCCATAAAATTGTGTAAAATACAGTACACTGTTTTAAAGCTTTAACCTATAGGTTAAAATTGAATATATTTTCTGGTAGAGCTTAGCCAGTCTTCGTGACGGTCAATAAGAACTGCACCGATTAAACGATTGGCAGAGGCGTGATTCGGAAAGATTCGGATAACTTTTTCTCTGCGTCTGACTTCTTCATTTAACCGTTCAAGAAGATTCGTGCTTTTTAATCTCGATTGACCTTTACCGACAACGGCGTATTGAAAGGCATCTTCGAATCCTTCATCTAGTTTTTCACAGGCTTTATGGTATTTTGATTGTTCGCTATAGGCACTTACTATAGTATTTTTAGCCTTGCGAGCCGTTTCAATATCCGTAAATTTGAAGAGTGCTTTGACTTCTTCTCTGAAAGGTTTTGAATCTTTCTTAGGGATACAATTGAGGATATTACGCATAAAGTGAACCTGGCATCGTTGCCATGAAGCGTTTGTAAATGACTTCTTGATGGCTTTGACTAAGCCTTTGTGGGCATCGGAAATGACCATTTCCACTTCACTTAACCCTCTGGTTTTGAGGTAGTCGAAGAAGAGAGACCAAGTTTCGTCACTTTCTTCATCTTGAATCATAAAGCCAATAATCTCACGCTCTCCATCTTCTGATATGCCAATCGCTATATGGCAGCTTTTAGATACGACACGATGATTCTCTCTGATTTTGATGTAGATAACATCTGTCATAACATAAGGGAAAGACCTGTCTGATAGAAAACGATTTTGCCATTCAGAGACCATAGGGTCTAACTGGGCAGTTAAACTGGAGACAAAGGATTTAGAGACTGATTTACCGCATAGTTCTTCAACGATTTGAGAGACTTTACGTGTAGAGACACCAGAAATATACATCTCTAACATAGAGGCTAACAAAGCCTTCTCATTGCGTTGATACCGCTCAAATACAGTCGGTGCAAATTCACCGTCGCGTGTTCGGGGAACTTTCAACTCAAGAGAGCCAATACGAGTCGTTAATTCTCTTTCATAATAGCCGTTGCGTTGGCTTCTTCGATCGTCTGATCGTTCATAGTTTGTGGCTTGAATATAATCTGTTCGCTGCTCGTCCATCAACTGATTAAATACAGTTTGTAAAATTTGTTTAGCCGCATTATCTTTGACCGACTGGTCAATTAAACTTTGAATATCTTCTGTTTCCAGTGTAAAATGTACTTGGGTCATATGATTGCCTCCTGGGTATGTTTTTAGTGGTTAAAAACATTGTACCGTAAAGAGGCGTTCATATGGCCTTTTTGCTTTTACACAATTATATGGACTTTATCCTCCTTAATTCAGAACGTATAAAATTATTATAGCAGTATTGCTAGTTTAGAGTAATCCATGTTAATTAGAATACTCAAATACTCCATGAGAGGTGATAAGATAATTTCCCTCTATTTCCATATCACGTCCCAAAGCTTGATAATCAATATAATTTTGTAAATTAGAAGGTACTTCACCAAGTTGTCCTGTTTCTTCCACATAATAACGGGCGACATCTTCCATAGAATCACATTCACTATAACAATGAATATTCTCTTTGTTTTCCAGTAATTCTTCCAAGCTACTAAACCACATGCCTTGAATTTCTTTGAGTTCATTATAAATAGGTGTACCTTCGATTTCTTGAATGGCTTCACATAGACGGTTGATTTCACTAATTGGCGTGTATTCGTCCACATCAAAAGGAAGCTCAAAATCATGTATGGCGTATTCTTCGTAGTTCTCATTTAAACCGATTCTTTCTGCCATTTCTTCCTCATCAATTGGTGGAGTAAACCATGATCCAACTAATTCACCTTCATTATACCGTCCCAAATTTGCCACATAGACTTTCAATTCCAATTCTTATCACATCCTTTTTATAAAATATAGTCAAAAAAAAAGTAGCAATCAGTTAATGACGCTACTTATCAAGGTATCCGCTAATATAATCTGTAACTGTACTTGAAATACCTATTATTAGTTTTGCTTCTCTCTTTCCAATAATATTTGTATTAGGATGTGCAAGTGAATGCCTATTTCTTGCTTCATTAAGAGAGCTAATCATTCCATTTGATGACCTTATCGTTGTCTTCACTATATCAGCAAGTTCAGTAGGTTGAATTTCTTTTTCAATTAATTGTTGTATCCTACTATATAATTTAGATAGATTTTCGTCTCTAGGAACTGTAATTTCATATTTTTTTAGTATTTCAATTAAATATCCATGAAAAGCAGTGTGAACTCTGTCAAAGGCACGTTGATATTCACCATTACTCATGAAAGACTCAGCGTCTTCAATAGCTTGTGAAATCACATCACTAATTTTCAACTGACTAAAGTTAATTACTTCGTAATTCTCTGGAAGTGGTACTAAAATAGTATCCACTAATACATTATCACCTTGTTTATCATATATGGAGCTTGCTGTCTGGGTAAGCAAATCTTTATGACTTTCAAAAAAGTCTAAATCATCAAAAGGAGCTCTTATTTTAAGATAGGTGCAAAGCGTATTCCAATCCCTTTTGTATCCTTTATAATAAGTAAACTCGTTAGTCTCATCTAAAGTTACCTCTGATATTTTCATTTTAGAAACAATCTCGTTACCTCCTTCATAATAATTTGAAGAGCTCTTTCTTTCTAATGTTTTAATTAAAAGAGATTTAAATTGATCATTTGTAAACATATTCATGGATCCTTTCATAACAAAATATATACTTCCTATTTTATCATGAAAAATATCTGTTAAGCACCAATGATTCGGTTAAATAAGTTTAATAACACATCTTTCACGCCAGCTGCATTGAACACAAGTCCGACGGCGATTAAAGCAATAATCAAAAAGCCAATAAGTTTTGAAAATTCTCGTTTAAAACCTAAAAACAGTCCAATGACGACAATCGCTAACAATACCAATGACTGTGCATTATCCAAGAACCAGTTGTACAAATTCTGCCCAAAATTCATGTGATTGTCCTCCTTTCCTTAAGATATTTTTCTCGATAGTAGATATAGCTTTTTACACGCTTTAATAATTGAAAAGGAGTTAAATGCTCTCCATAAACAGTTATTCGACTGGTATAATTCTTATAAAAGCTCACTTTGTAAAAATCATAGGTATAGATGGTATCACCAGCTTGCCGTTTTCCCTCAATAATGAGAGACGTATATTTCCCTGTATTTTGTATATACGCTTGAAACCCTAACTTCTTTAATTCTTCTGTTAAGAGGCTCATGTAATCAAATCCTCCATGCCTAGATGTTGTTGTTCAATTAATTTCTCATGTTTTTCTGTCAGTTTGGCTTCATGAATCATGGTGGAAATAATGGTTGTACCGTTGAGAATATCTAAAATGCTTGCGACTTTTAATGTAGGGGCGACTTGATGATGTAACCAGTTCAATGTTCGTTCAAAAGAATAAGGTTCTGGCTGTATGGTTAGGCGTAATGCTCCACGATTTTTGCCGATAAACCATTCCCAGCGTTCATTGGTTTGCCAATCACTCCGTCGCTTGGTTTCGTCCTTATCGGCAAAGCGAATATAACGATTGATAATCTCAAACGCTGTTTTTTCTGCATTTTGATGTTCCAACAAATCTTTCATGGCTTGAGTGGCTCTGTCGTTTTTCAAACGAATTTCAAAGCGATTCTTTATTTCTGCGTCTTCTAAGGCAATATCATTTTTCACGTATTGCTCATAATCTTTCTCATATATACAGAAATAGACTTCGCTTTTTAATGAGCCAATATAAAGGGTGTTTCCCATGTCTGGTTTTTCATCACGGTGAACCAATTCACCACTGCGATAATTTTTAAAGCTCCGAAAGACGGAAATACATTCTTCCTGTTTACATTTCTTTGCCAATTCTGGAATATTCAAAATCCCTGTTTTATCGTTGATGGCTAAATCCAAGCGTTTGAAAATACCTTTATGTTCCATGCAATCTTGAAAGAAACCATACCAGCTCCGATGTTGAGCCAATAGAAAGTTTTCAAATTGCCGACAGCCTTTTCCTTTCAGTTCTAATAAAACCCCTTTACTTACATCATGAGAGACTAGGACAACAATATCACCGAAACGATAGTGTTCGGGATAAGAATAATAGCCAAAGTCTTCGTGTAGCATATAATCCATATTCAAGCGTAAAACCTCACCGATAATTTGAGACACATCATTGGTAGGGAATCGAATCCGTACATAGTCGAATAACATCTCCAATGGGTTATCGGGATTGAAGCGTTCCAAAGCGTTCAGTAAATCTTCTTTCACCTGTTGAGTAGGGACTGCCTTGCCTGTTTCAATATCCGATAGGTAAGGTCTGGTAATATGAGAAGCAACCGCCAGTTTATTTTGAGAAACGCCATAAGCCAGTCGCTTTTCTTTCAATTCCTTAATCCAAATTTTTTCGTTTTCCATTCGCAAACCTCCAATCTAAAAAAGATGTAAACTATGACCCTTGAGTTTACATCTTTCCTATTTTCCGCAATTCCTTGTACCATCAACATTGGTTGATGAGAATTGCCTGTTTTCAGTTGTATTTGTGCCCCCCTGTTAGGTAGAGGGGGCTAAAGGATTGGCGTGGCTAACGCCACACCAATCAAAGCAAGTCTGAACCTGTACCTTTCACTTCGTGCGGTACAGGCTCAGATTGCTTTTTTTGAATGACTTTTCCTATTTCTCCTAAGAAATCATACCTTTTTGGTACAAGGGGTGTATAAAACTCACTAATCACACTTTTTCCTGTATCCACATAACCTCTTCCCTTGATGGGTTTTAAGAAAAATTGTTTTTGTGTATCGCTTCCAAACATCATACCGAAGCCCATTTCAGACATACGACCCAAAGCCACACGGAAGTTAAAGTTATCTCGAATACCATCACTAAAATATTTTGCGTCTGGACGCTGACAGGCAAGAATTAAAAAGAAGCCTGCTTGTCGTCCGAGCATAACAATTTGTTTGAGTTTATTCATAACTTGTGCACTATCACGACCTAACATATCCATCATCGCCACATATTCATCAAAAATCAGGAAGTTCGCAGGTAGACCAAGATACGCATAATTTTCTCCTGTTTTGTAGTTCGGGTGTTGCTTCATGGTTTCACTACGGGCAATCATATCGTCGTAAAATTGACTAATACATGCCAGCATATCGTCTTTACGGTAATAGACATTATCTATGACCGCTCCTAAGTCTGCCAAATCAGCATTTTTAGGGTCGAGAATATAAAGCTTCGCATTTGTATGCAGGAGAGATTCAATCAATGTGAGAATAAAATAGGATTTTCCACTACCCGTGCCCCCAGCAATTAACATGTGAGGGAGAGAATCAAACTCCCAATAGACCGATTCCATCAATTTGACACGTCCATCTTGAGCTACCACATCTTCAATGCCAATTCGATTGCCAATGGTGTCATAAAGTAGAACATACTCTACATAAGAATCTTTCAACGTTTTTTCCACTAATTCACAATACAAGCCTGTTTCTAGTTTGTTTTCTAAGTGCAAGAGCTGATCTTGATATTTCCCTAAAGTGATTTCTACATGAATATGGATCAGTCCATCTTTCATTCGGTAATACATTTTAGGAAAATGGCGGATTCGTTGTTTGGTTTTCTTGCTGGATAAGTCTTTAAAGAATCCCTCTGATTGAGTTTCTTCGGCTTCATACCAATGGTTTTCTAAAATCATACGAGCTAACTTTTGACGGTGCTCTAACTGTTTTATAGAATCTATGCGATAGTGATAATAGAGCCAGCTGATGAGTCCGCATACAAAAAAAGCAGTGAGAATACTGCTCCAAAAGTATGGCGTATGCAGTTGATAGAAAAATGTATCTAACTGAACTGTTTGCCAATTCACCGATTGTAACGTTCTCCAATGAAAAGGGAGTAGAACGACTAGAAAAACTATCAGCAATGAAATCAGCACAAAATGATAGACCAAGTCCTTATCGTTGGCTTTGATTCGCTTTCCTCTGTCATGAAGCAATGGCATAAAAATCCTCCTTTCCATCTATCAAAATAATTGTGTATTGTAGATACGAGCCTGTTTATCAAAAGTTGGTTGAGAAATGGCTTCATATTTCCGATAAGCGATTCGCTTTTCAAAGCGTAAATCTTTTTCTTTCGGATAATAATGACGTCGATAGAGCGTGTGTCCTAACAGTTTTTTCGCTTCTTTTGTCAACGGATAGAGATAGCGAAACATGCGTCCATTGATTTTCTCAATCCCTTTGTATTCGCAAAATGCCTGGGAAAGCCAATGCTTTTTCTCTACCTGTTCAAAACGAGCATTTTCCTCTAATAAAAGGCGAGCACTTCGAGGGTGTATCTTTTCCCATGACTGTTTATCACGATAGACACTTGTCTTGAAATACCCGCAGTAAAAGAAGTTGGACGCTTGATAGACATAGCCACATTTTCCCTCAATTCCATCTGCCAATGTATATAAAAAATGACAGTCCGTATGTTCTTTCAACCACTTAATTAGAGCTGAAAGAGCTTGACTGCCAAAATAATTGGTTTGATTCATTTCTGGAAGAAAACACATCTTTCCAATTTCTAAATAATCTGTGGTTTGAAGGGAACTGTCGGGAAAGAGTTTGCGTATGGTTTGTAGGGGTTGCGTACCCCAGCCTAATTCCACAACGCCTAATAATTTTTCTTCTGAAAAAATCCCTAGAAAGTATTTACACAATCTAGGGAGTATCTTTGAATAATGGTATTGCCGAATAAAAGAAATGGCTTCATCTTTCGGAATTTCTTTCAAAATCAATGGTGTGTTTGTCATAAGCAACACCTATTTTTCACTTTCGGACGCTTCTTTTTTATATTTCTGATGAGGTTTTGTCTGTCCTTTTAATACAAGATCGTCTGCTTTCACGTACCAATCAACGTCTGCCCCTCGAAAAGTAGCCGTCGCTACGGTATCTGCCACAGGATTGATTAATTCCACTTCTGCGTTGTAGTCAAATTCTTTCAAAGGAACAGAAGCGGGGATACTGACTTGTATCATGCGTCCTTGTCCTTTTGATTTTAAGTCATAGGTACGTTCTTTAATTTCTTCGGAAACCGAACCATCTTCATTTTGAATACGAACCTCACGACGTAAAGCGGAAAATTTCAATGTGCCAAATGTCTGGTCTTTTTCAATCACAATACCTTCTGCTAATCTCATATTTTTTCACCTTTCCTTTCTTAAGCTTTCACCATATCGTCTGCGTGCATAATGTAATTGGTAAATCCTCTATTGCCAATTTTATAACCTTCTGCGGTAATACGTGGGTTGATGAGTCTGACTTTTTCGTCGGATTCAAAATGTTTCTCGCCAGCTTCGGAGGGAAGAATGACAACAATATCATCTGCTCGTTGAATCGTTGAGTATAAATTGTAGCTACGAGAGAGAATAGTTGGTCTGCCATTGACTCGACGTTGTTCAATATTCCCTTCACCAGCATATTCTAATTGACCAAATGTTTTTTCCATATTGGGAATGACATATTTTAATTCCATAAGTGTATCGTTCCTTTCTCACATAAAATATTTTTGGCTTACTTTATTCATTTAAAAATTTGTTAGTATCACAACCTTTCAAAGCATAAAAAATAGACGCTCATTATGAACGTCTATCATTTAAATGAATATTGAGTTTAGAATTCCATTTCGAATTTAATCAGGTCTGCTTAGGTGCAAATACTGCACTTTTATTGCACTTTTTATTTTTTTAAATATAATTTATTCGATTTTATACGTTTCCAAAATCCTTGATATTACAGCATTTTCGCTTATATGCCATACCCTTAAAACAGAGTGGGAATAAAAACTTAGCTACTTTAAGTAGCTAAGTTTTTTTACTCTTATTTCTTGAATAATGGATACTTACACTTAAAATATCATTTTTATATAGTTCGATAGTTACAAGTTAATTATTCTTAAAATGAATATTTTTCAGTATATTTTTCCATTTTCTTGATAATAATATGAAAAAGGCAGAAAAGAAATATTCCTAGATTTTAGGCTTAAAAAATGGTATTCTAAATATTCAGTACAATATGATTGATATCATTTTATTAATATTAGGAGGAAAAAATGCATATTATCATTCAAATTACAATCATTTTGTTGGCAAGCGTTCTTGCAACTCTTATTTCAAAAAGAATTGGAATACCGGCTGTTGTTGGACAACTGCTTGTAGGTATCATCATCGGACCTGCAATGCTAGGACTTGTTCATCAAAATCAGGTATTACACGTCCTGTCAGAAATTGGTGTTATCTTACTCATGTTTTTAGCGGGTCTTGAAGCTAATTTTGATCTTTTAAAGAAGTATCTTAAGCCCAGTCTACTAGTCGCAATTACTGGTGTTATTGTTCCTATGGCTCTTTTCTACTTCTTGACACGCTTGTTTGGGTTCCAAATCAATACTGCTATCTTTTACGGGCTCGTATTTGCTGCAACTAGTATTTCTATCACAGTTGAAGTTTTACAAGAATACAATCGTGTAAAGACAGATACTGGTGCTATTATTTTAGGTGCTGCTGTTGCTGATGATGTCTTAGCTGTTTTGCTTCTAAGTGTCTTTATTGCAACAAATGGAAGCTCTTCTAATATCGGATTACAAATTATCATTCAATTGTTATTCTTTGTTTTCTTATTTATTTGTATGAAATACCTTGTACCCGCTCTTTTCAAATTAATCGAAAAGGTTCATTTCTTTGAGAAATACACTATTCTTGCTATCCTTATCTGTTTTTCTCTATCAATTTTAGCTGATAAAGTTGGAATGAGTTCTATCATTGGTTCGTTTTTTGCAGGATTAGCTATTGGACAAACTTCTTTTGTTGATAAGGTAGAACATAAAATTTCACTTCTTAGTTACACCTTCTTTATCCCAATTTTCTTCGCTTCAATTGCACTACCTCTTAAATTCGATGGAATGATGTCTCACCTTCACACGATATTAATCTTTACTGCTTTGGCTGTTTTATCAAAATTAATTCCAGGGTACTTTGTCGGTCGAGGCTTTAATTTTTCAAAATTAGAATCTTTAACAATTGGTGGTGGAATGGTCAGTCGTGGCGAGATGGCTCTCATTATAGTTCAAGTTGGATTAGCTGCTAAAATTATTTCAAGCACTACTTATTCCGAGCTTGTTATTGTTGTTATACTATCAACTATTATTGCGCCATTTATTCTTAAATATTCATTTAAAGATTAGTTAAAAAAACACAAACATTTATTTAGGGTAAAAAAAGTCTAGCTTATAAGCTAGACTTTTTTATTAACTACCAAACTGCTGGAAAAAATTAACAATTTGTTGCCAAATATTAGCTAAAAATCCCTTACCTGATTCAACAGCTTTATTAGCATTAAAATTGACATTGATATTTTTAAATTTAGATCCTGCTTTCGAAACAATGTTGTCTTTCAAATTATTCAAGGTGTTCGTGAAATCACTATTTTTGATGACATTACTTTGTGAAAGATTAACTGCAAAATTAACAATTAAATTTATTTGATTTTCCGTTACAGCGTTATCAAGATGATAATTTTTCAATGTTTCCTCAACAATTTTTCGAATATCATCTTTTGAAAGATCAGATCCTCCTTTAGCTACGGCTGACTTAATATCCGTTAAAGCTACATTAAGCTTGTCGGCGTCATAACCTTCCTTACCCTTATTCTCAGCATTAATACCAGATAAAGTACTTAACTCTTCTTGTGCTAGTTGTTTATTTTCTGATGATACACTTGCTCCATTTTTCTCTAATGAATAATAGATACCTGCAAGAGCACTCTCCCCAGTTACTTTTATTGGAGCAGCCACTGATATCGTTGCATGCTCAATACCTAATGTAACTGCAGCATTGCGATACATATCTTCTGTAACTTTAGTGATATTCTCAGGTGTAACAATGTTTACTGCTAAGGTATCGTTAGACCCTAATTTTTTTATTTTAACAGATGAATATAATTGGATGCTTGCATCATCAGCTATATTCATTATTTTAGCATATGAGCTAGTATTTAGCGTTTTAACTTTCGTGTCTCTAGATTCATCATAATTCAGAAGTTGTAATGTCTGTGCACGCTGTTCTTGATTTAGCGAATAACCTAAGACATAATCAGGTTGAACATAAGTTTCATCAATAACTTTCTGAACATCTGATGCAGCATATGCTGGACTCGCTAGGGTAAATAAAATAAAAGCAAGGCCTGCAAACAATAGTTTTTTAATACTCATTTTAGTATCCTCATTTCAAAATAATTCCTTTTCAATTCTTTTCATACCTTACATTATACCATGATTAACTTACTTATTTCTTTAAAAAACTTCTTGAATATAAAATTATTCAGTAAATTAAAACAAAGTTGCGTATCCACGCAACTTTGTTTATTATTCATGTAATTCTAAAGGTAAACCATCTGGATCAAAGAAAAAGGTCATCTTTTTGCCAGTATAGTCATCGTAACGAATAGGCTCTACAAAAATTCCTAAATTCTCCAGTTCTATCTTGTACGCTTCCACATCTGGAACGTAAAAGGCAAGGTGTCGTAAACCACATGCTTCACGTGGCCAATTCGGCCTACCTATTCTCTGAGGAGGGGTTTCATATTCTGGATCATCAAGACGATTTCCAAATATTTCAAGCTCAATATCACCGCACCGTAAATCTAATTTATAATCATGACGCTCCGGACGATGGTTTTCACGAATAATTTCAAAACCTAGCTTATTAACATAGAAGTCTTTTGACTTTTCATAGTCAGAAACAATTATCGCAATATGATGAACAGCCTTTAATTTCATAATTCTAACTACCTTCTAGAGATTAATTTGATTATATTTTTTCGAAAATGCTTTTAATATCGACTCATCTGCTGTTGAAAATTCACCTGTTTTTTCTAATTCAGCATGCACAATAATACGTTCTGTGGCTTCTGGATCCGTACAGGTCACTAAAGTGAGTTGGCTCTTGCCAGGTGTATCATCAATAACCTCAACATGTTCTGGTGTTACCTTTGAAATTTCAGTAATAGTGTAAGTGTATACTTTGCTTTTATCAGTGAGGTAAACTTTCATACCTTTCTTAGCATGTTCTAAAGGCGAAAAGAGCATCTTAGAAGAACCTGTCAAACCAAAGACATGGTGACTAGCTAAAGCATAGTTATTTTGGCCTCCCATAATCTGGTTTTCCTTCATCGTTCCTGCACCATAACTCAACTCTGTATTGCCTAGTCCTTTGAAAATTGGGAGATTGATTTCGACATCTGGTATAGCAATCCCTCCTATTACAGGCAAATTATGTGATTTCGTTTGAGCAGATAAAATCGATTCTGTACTAATAGATTTGACTGATGAAAAGTCATAACTTGTTTTAGATTTCTTATTTTTTTCAATTGTTTTTTTACTAACTCGTGAAATTTGATAATGATTTGATTGATGAGCTATGAAAGCATTGCGAATTGGTTTATTGAACACCAAAGCCAACCCAACAATAATTAGCAATACAACCAATAACCATCTAACAAAGTTAAAGAAACCATGTAATTTTTTTTTATTACGCATAACTTCCTATTCTTTTGTATCCTCTATATTAGACTTATCTTCAATTTCTTGTTCCACTAGCGCAACAGTAACGATTTTAGCTTCTTGATCAAGTCTCATCACTTTAACACCCATAGTAGAACGACCAGTTTGAGAAATATTAGCAACATTGGTTCGAATAATAACGCCTGTATCTGTAATGACCATGATGTCCTCATTTCCATTAATCGTCACTAAGCGTGCTAATGGCCCATTTTTAGCAGTAATATTAGCGGTTTTTATTCCTTTACCACCACGACCCTTTGTAGGATATTCCGAAGCTTCTGTTCTCTTGCCATAACCTTTTTCAGTGATGATCAGTACTTCTTGTCCATTAACGATACGAGAAGCTCCCACAACTTTATCACCTTCACGAAGATTAACGCCTCGTACCCCAGTCGCTGTGCGTCCCATATTACGTACAGCGTTCACTTTGAAGCGAACAGAGTAGCCTGTACGTGTCCCGATAATAACATCTTCATTTTCGTCAATCAAGAGGACGTTAATCAACTCGTCATTCTCTTTCAAATTAATAGCACGAAGTCCATTTTGACGAATGTTACTAAATTCAGAAACACTTGTACGTTTCACTATACCTTGCTGAGTTGTGAAAAAGAAATATTTATTAGCGACATCTTCTTTTCTAGCATTAATAATTGTTTGAATTGTTTCACCTTCGTCAAGTTTTAAAAGGTTAACGATAGGGAGGCCTTTAGCTGTACGTCCATATTCTGGAATTTCATATGCTTTCAAACGATACACACGCCCTAAATTTGTAAAGAAAAGCACAGTATCGTGAGTACTTGTTGAAACCAATTCACGAACAAAATCATCGTTATTAACTCCAGTCCCTTGAATACCGCGTCCTCCACGTTTTTGTGCTCTAAACTCATCTTGAGCGAGACGCTTGATATATCCCTTGTTTGAGAGAGTAATAAGAACATCTTCTTCCTCAATAAGGTCTTCATCTTCAAGTGATAAAACTTCACCAATCATTAATTCTGTACGACGGGCATCAGCATACTTACGCTTAACCTCATCCATCTCTTCTTTTATAATGGTAACAACACGTTCAGGCTTAGCTAAGATATCTGCTAAATCAGCAATTAAAGCTAGCAAGTCATTGTATTCTGATTGGATTTTATCGCGTTCTAATCCAGTTAAACGACGAAGACGCATATCTAAAATTGCTTGACTCTGACGCTCCGATAATTCAAAACGTGACATCAACTCTGCTTGAGCAATGGTGTCTGTCTCACTATTACGAATAATCGTGATAACTTCATCCAAGTGATCAAGCGCCACAAGTAAACCTTCTAAGATATGAGCACGAGCTTCTGCTTTAGCTTTGTCAAACTGAGTACGACGGACAATAACTTCCTTTTGGTGTTCAATATAGTTATCAATGATTTGTCGTAATGACAAAATTTTCGGAACACCTTTTTCAATAGCAAGCATATTGAAGCTAAAATTTGTCTGCAAGCTAGTTAATTTGAAAAGATTATTTAAAATCACATTTGCTGAAGCATCACGACGAACTTCAATAACAAAACGAACGCCTTCACGACTTGATTCATCACGAACAGCAGTAATACCTTCAATACGCTTTTCTTGTGCTAAACGTACAATATGCTCGTGTACTTTTGTTTTATTAACACCGTATGGAAACTCTGTGACAACAATACGCTCTTTCCCATTTGAAGTTGTTTCAATTTCAGTCCGTGAACGTAAGACAATTGATCCCTTTCCAGTTTCATAGGCACGGTGAATACCTGAACGTCCCATCACCAAGGCACCAGTAGGAAAATCTGGACCAGGAATAACTTCCATTAACTCCCGTGTAGTAACATCAGGGTTATCCATAACCAACTTGACAGCATCTATAGACTCACCTAGATTATGTGGTGGAATATTTGTTGCCATACCTACAGCAATACCAGTTGCACCATTGACTAATAAATTAGGGAAACGCGCTGGTAAAACAAGAGGTTCACGTTCACTGCCATCATAGTTATCTTGAAAATCAACTGTATTTTTATTGATATCACGAAGCATCTCAAGAGCAATTTTACTCATACGTGCTTCTGTATAACGCTGTGCGGCAGCACCATCCCCATCCATTGAACCAAAGTTTCCATGACCATCAACGAGCATATGACGATATGACCACCATTGTGCCATACGCACCATTGCTTCGTAAATAGATGAATCACCATGTGGATGGTATTTACCCATAACATCACCAGTAATACGTGCTGATTTCTTATGAGGTTTATCAGGTGTCACACCTAGTTCATTCATACCATATAAAATACGACGATGAACAGGTTTTAAACCATCTCTAACATCTGGAAGTGCACGAGCAACAATGACACTCATGGCGTAATCGATAAAACTCGTTTTCATTTCACTAGTTAGATTAACATCTACTAAATTTTTATCTTGCATTAAAAAATGCCCCTTTTCTTCACTGTAAGTCTCTTACATTGTACCATAATTTAGGTAAAATTGCGATGATAAATCGGTATCAAAAATATCAAGACACTCAGCGTTTTCAATAGTTTTCTATGATATTTCAATTTGTTTGCAAATTTTTTCACATTTTATTAGTGACTTCTTTCATTGAAAATGATAGAATATAGGTGTATGGGAAACTTCCCAAAAATATTTAAGGAGATGTTTAGAAATGACTGCAACTAAACAACATAAAAAAGTTATCCTCGTTGGTGATGGTGCCGTAGGTTCTTCTTACGCTTTTGCACTTGTTAACCAAGGTATTGCGCAAGAGTTAGGTATCATTGAAATCCCAGCTTTATTTGATAAAGCTGTTGGTGATGCTGAAGATCTTTCACATGCCCTTGCATTTACATCACCTAAAAAAATCTACGCAGCTACTTATGCAGACTGCGCAGATGCTGACCTTGTTGTCATTACTGCTGGCGCACCTCAAAAACCAGGTGAAACTCGACTTGACCTTGTTGGTAAAAACTTAGCAATTAACAAATCAATCGTAACTCAAGTTGTTGAATCAGGTTTCAACGGTATCTTCTTAGTAGCGGCTAACCCTGTAGATGTACTTACATATTCAACTTGGAAATTCTCAGGTTTCCCTAAGGAACGCGTTATTGGTTCAGGTACTTCACTTGACTCTGCACGTTTCCGTCAAGCTTTAGCAGATAAAATTGGTGTTGATGCTCGTTCAGTTCACGCATACATCATGGGTGAACACGGTGACTCAGAATTTGCCGTTTGGTCACATGCTAACGTTGCTGGTGTCCAACTTGAACAATGGTTACAAGAAAATCGCGATATTGATGAACAAGGACTTGTTGATTTGTTTATTTCAGTTCGTGACGCTGCATACTCAATCATCAACAAAAAAGGTGCTACATATTACGGTATTGCTGTCGCACTTGCTCGTATTACTAAAGCTATCCTTGATGATGAAAATGCAGTTCTTCCATTATCTGTATATCAAGAAGGCCAATACGGTGATGTTAAAGATGTCTTTATCGGTCAGCCTGCAATCGTAGGTGCACATGGTATCGTTCGTCCAGTTAATATCCCATTAAATGATGCTGAACTTCAAAAAATGCAAGCCTCAGCTGAACAATTAAAAGATATTATTGACGAAGCTTGGAAAAACCCAGAATTCCAAGAAGCATCAAAAAACTAACATAGTTGAAAAAAGCTAGGATAGGAATATCTTAGCTTTTTCTTTGCCGTTACATTTTTGACCTTGTTAACGGATGAAATAAAAGGCTAAGCATTTCGCTTAACCTTTTTAATTTTAAATTAATCTTTAGCGCCTAATGCAGCCATTGTAATATAGTTATATGGCTTATTAAAATGTGGTAAGAAGAAGATATCGGTCAAAGCAAGTTTTTCAATAGTAACTTTTTCTTGAATAGCAAGTGAGAACATATGAATTCCCATAGATACATCTTCGTGTGAGACCATTTGGCAACCAAGGATAACTCGGCTATCTTTATCATAGACAATCTTAATAGCTACTTCATGATTATTGTGTTTGATAAATTCTGGTTTTTGAAGGTCATTAAAGCCTGTTTCAACTGCATTGTACCCAGCTTGTTTTGCTTTTTCTAAAGTCAAACCAGTTGATACCATGTTAAGGCCATAGATTGAGATACCATTTGACCCTTGGACACCAGCACCTTCAAGCTCTGTACCACATGCATTGTGAGCTGCTACAATACCAGTACGAACGGCGTTTGAAGCAAGAGCAATATAATTGATATCATCACGAGAATTATCCCAAATTGTCGCACAATCACCTATAGCATAAACATCTTTCACGCTTGTTTCTTGCTTCTTATCAACTACCCAAGCGCCATTACGGAATGTATCTAATTTACCTGCACCGAGTTCTGTATTTGGACGGAATCCAACAGCTAAGATCACCATATCAACATCAAATGTTTCTTTATCAGTAACAAGACGTTCTACTTTACCATCACCTTCAACTGCTTGAACAGCTTGTCCGAAAGCAAGACGAATACCATGGTCTTCAAGGTTTTTACTCATCATATCAGTAAAGTCACGATCATAGTAACCACCCATACAAGTATCAGCAACATCAACAAGTGTTACTTCTTTTCCAATACGTTGGAAAGCTTCTGCTAATTCTACACCAATATACCCAGCCCCAACAACAGCAACACGATTGATACCAGGTTTAGCTAACTTTTCAATAACTTCTTCTGAATTTTGATAAAGTTTCACAAATTGAAGGTTTTCAAGAGTAGCTTTAAATTCACGAGATCCTTCTTGAATTTCAACACCTTTAATTGGTGGAATGATAGGTTGTGAACCAGTTGCTAAAATAAGTTTTTCATAACTTTCAACATGTTCTTTTCCATCTACTAAAGCTGTAACTTCTTTTTTATCGTAGTCAATATTAAGTACTGGAGAGTTCATGTAAACCTTAGCTCCCATACTTTCCAACTGCTCTTTATCAGAGTAGAACAATCCTTCTGGACCATCAATCTGTTCACCAATCCAAAGAGCCATACCACATCCTAAGAAAGAGATATTGGAATTTTGATCAAATGTTACAATTTCATTGGCTTCACCATAATTACTAAGCATTGTTTTAATTGCTGCTGTACCAGCGTGGTTTGTCCCTACGACAACGATTTTACTCATATTAAGAGTTCTCCTTTATAAATAATTAATAACAAAACACATTATAACATTATTCACAAACTCTTACTAGAATAATGACTCAATTTTCTATTTTTTTATATTTTATTGTTATTGTATTATAATTTATGTGATTTTTTCACAAAGTATTTTTTTCACAAATTCACAAACAATAAAAAGAAACTAGCTTATACTAGTTTCTTTTTATTTATTTCGTTTTAATATAATTAATACCATCCGCCTTAGGAGCTACTGCTTGTCCAAAGAAAGCTGCTAATACAATGATAGTGAGAACATATGGAGCAATTTGTAGATAAACTGTTGGAATATTGCTCAAAAGTGGTAAATGGCTACCGATAACTGCTAAACTTTGCGATAAACCAAAGAATAGACTAGCAAGCATTGCACCAATTGGATTCCACTTACCAAAAATCATCGCTGCTAAGGAGATAAAGCCCGGTCCTAATATAGTTGTCGCTGCAAAGTTAACAGAAATAGATTGAGCATATACAGCTCCTCCTATTCCACCAAGGAAACCTGAAATCAAGACACCAGAGTAACGCATAAGATAAACATTAATACCTAAGGTGTCTGCTGCTTGAGGATGTTCTCCAACTGAGCGTAATCTTAATCCAAAGCGAGTTTTATATAGAATAAACCAAGCAAGGAATGAGAAAAGAATAGCAATATAACCGACTAAGCTTGTTCCTTTAAAGAAGATATCACCAACAAAAGGAATATCTGATAGTATAGGGAAATTAAATTTTCCAAATGATTCTTGAATATTATCAGTTTGACCTTTATTATAAAGAACCTTAATCAAGAAAACAGCTAATGAAGGTGCCATTAAATTAAGAACGGTTCCGCTGATAATATGATCTGCACGGAAATTAACTGTCGCAACGGCATGGATAACAGAAAAAATTAAACCAACTAAGCCACCAACTAGTACAGAAATCCATGGAGTCGCATCACCAAAAACAGAAGCAAACTCTAAATTAAATACAACGCCTGAGAAAGCTCCAATTACCATAATTCCTTCTAAACCAACGTTGACGATACCACCACGTTCAGAGAAGGTTCCCCCAATACTTGTAAAGATAAGAGGTGTTGCGTAAATTAGCATTGATGAAAATAGCAATGCAAAAATCGTTGTTAAACTCAATTTACTTACCACCTTTCATTTGTTTTTTAGGTTTAATAACATACTCAATAATGTAATGGACACCTACGAAGAAGATGATTGAAGCTGTTACAACTTTAATTAACTCAGGTGGAATACCTGCAATGTTCATACCAGGCGCACCAACACTTAGAACACCAAATAGAAATGCTGCAAATAAAATACCTATTGGACTATTCGCTGCGAGTAGACTTACTGCCATACCGTCAAAGCCAATAGCTAACGAGGATGGCTGTACAAATACATTCTCAAATGTACCTAATCCTTCAACAACACCACCAAGTCCTGCAAAAGCTCCAGAAATAATCATTGATAGAATAATTGTACGCTTTGCAGACATACCAGCGTACTCACTAGCATTTGGATTTAAGCCAACTGAACGAATTTCAAATCCAAGCGTTGTTTTATTTAATAGGAACCAAACTAACACAACTGCAATAATAGCAATGAAGATACCAATATTGATACGTGAATTATTCGTTAAACTAGATAACCAATCTGTCTGGTATGATGCATTGGCAGAAACATATACACTCGAGTCACTTGTACGCATAATGCTTTTTGGGAAAACACGTTGTACAATAGAATTTCCTGAATAAAGAACAATATAGTTCATCATAATAGTTACAATAACTTCACTTGTTCCAAGATATGCTCTGAGAATACCTGGAATAGCTCCAGTGATTCCCCCAGCAACGATACCAATAATAATAGTACAAAGAATCATTGCTGGACGTGGCATATCTGGGTGTGAAAGAGCGAACCAACCTGCGGCAATCCATCCTGATAAAGCTTGCCCTGGAAGTCCAATATTAAAGAAACCTGCACAACTGGCAACTGAGAAACCTAGAGCAATTAAAATTAATGGTCCCATTGCACGGAAAATTTCACCAATATTTTTTATACTACCGAATGCTGTTTGGAACAACCCCTCATAACCCCAAAGTGGATCATAACCAAATATCAGCATAATAATAGCTCCTAGAATGATTCCTAGTACAACTGAAATCAGAGGAACTGCAATTTTTTGCGCCTTCTTAGACATCTCTCTCCTCCTTTTCAATTTTTCCACCAGCCATCAAAATACCCAATTCTTGCTTGTTGGTTTGGTCGGGTTTAACAATTCCTTGAATTTTACCATCATGAATAACTGCAATACGATCTGATAAGTTTAAGATTTCATCTAACTCAAAGCTAACTACTAAGACCGCTTTCCCTTTATCGCGCTCTTCAATCAAACGTTTATGAATATACTCGATAGCACCAACATCTAGACCACGAGTCGGTTGGCTAACAATGAGTAGGTCTGGATCGCGATCCACTTCACGTGCAATAATAGCTTTTTGTTGATTACCACCAGAAAATCCTCTTGCTAAAACATGTTCACCAGCACCACGCACATCAAATTCTGTCATTAATTGACGAGCATACTCTTTAATTTTAGCAAAATTAAGGATGCCTTTATGACTCAATGGCTCTTTATAATAAGTTTGTAAAGCTAAATTTTCTGCCATCGTCATATCTAAAACCAAACCATCTCTATGACGATCTTCTGGAACATGACCTACACTTAATTCTGTAATTTGTCGACTTGAAAATTTTGTGACATCTTTACCTTTAATTACAATTTGACCAGAAGTTACCTTTCTTAAGCCTGTAATAGCTTGAATTAATTCACTTTGTCCATTACCATCAATACCAGCTATACCTACAATTTCACCTGCCCGAACATCTAACGACAGATTTTTAACAGCTAGAACGCCGCCTCTATTTTCTTCTACAACTAAATCCTTTACAGAAAGGATTATGTCAGTCGGTTTAGCTTCCTTTTTTTCAGTTCTGAAGGAAACAGATCGTCCAACCATCATTTCTGCCAGTTGTTGAGAACTTGCGCCTGCAACGGGGACTGTTTCAATACTTTTACCACGGCGAATCACAGTAACTTTATCAGCAACTGCCCGAATTTCATCCAATTTATGGGTAATTAGTATAATGGATTTGCCTTCTTTAACAAGGCTCTTCATAATTGTCATCAATTCTTTTATTTCTGATGGTGTAAGTACCGCCGTCGGCTCATCAAAAATTAAAATATCTGCACCGCGATAAAGTGTCTTTAAAATTTCAACACGCTGCTGTGCTCCTACAGAAATATCAGATATTTTAGCATTTGGATTTACTGACAAACCATATTTCTCTGATAGTTCCTTTATTTCTTTAGCTGCTGTCTTAATGTCTAAAACACCATTTTGGGTGGTTTCATTTCCTAGAACAATATTTTCAGCTACAGTAAATGCTTCAACAAGCATGAAATGCTGATGTACCATACCAATCCCCAATTGTGACGATTTGGAAGGTGAATCAATAGTTACAGGCTGACCATTAATAAAAATTTGACCGTCTGTTGGTTCTAGTAAACCTGCTAACATGTTCATTAAAGTTGATTTTCCTGCACCGTTTTCGCCAAGCAGAGCATGTATCTCACCTTTTTCAACCGTCAAATTGATATGATCATTTGCCACAAAATCACCGAATTTCTTAGTGATTTCTTTCATTTCAATGACATTCTGTGTCATGTGGTTCTCCCTTTCAGAAAAATTCATTTATAGTTCAGTAAAATCCACCAACCTTTAACGATTGATGGATTTTACTGAGATATAAGTTTATCTCAGCTTCAAAAAAGCGATTTCTAATCGCTTTTTTGAAAGTTCTTAAAGATATTATTTGCTAGGAACTTTGATATCTCCTGAAATAATTTTAGCTTTAGCCTCTTTAATCGCTTTAACGGCGTCATCTGAAAGGTTTGTAGTTGCTATATCAACTCCACCATCCTTCAAACCATAAGTTGTTACATTACCACCTGGGAATTTACCTTTACTTGTTTTAGTAGCAATCAATTCAACTGATTTTCCAACTTCTTTAATTGATGAAGCCAAAACAAAGTTAGAAGCCTTACCATCTTTAGAAGTATACTTACCTTCTGCTGCTTGGTCACGGTCTACACCTAATACCCAAACTTTGTCAGCTTCTTTTAGAGATTCATTGCGTGATTTTGCTTCACTGAATACACCTGCACCAGTTCCACCAGCTACTTGATAAACAATATCTGCGCCAGAAGCATATTGTGCGGCTGCAATTGTCTTACCCTTAGCAGCATCACCGAATGAACCAGCATAGTCAACTTTAATTTTAATTGATTTATCAACTGATTTGACACCTGCTTCAAAACCTTTTTCAAAACGGGTAATAACCTCAGATTCCATACCACCTACAAAGCCAACTGTTTTTGTTTTGGTAGTTTTAGCGGCTGCAATACCTGCTAAGTAAGCTGATTCATTATCCGCAAAGACAACACTTGCAACATTATCTTTCCCTTTAATAACATCATCAACGATGACGTAATTAACATCTTTGTTATTGTCTGCTGCTTTATCAATAGCATCATGAAGAGAAAATCCAATACCGAAAATCAATTTATAACCACTAGACACAGCTGTATCTAAGTTAGTTGCATAATCAGATTCACTTGCCGATTGGAAATAGTCAAAACCAGCTCCTTTTTTAAGGCCATTCTTCTTGCCCCAAGCTTGCATACCTTCCCAACCAGATTGGTTAAATGATTTATCATCAACACCACCGGTATCTGTTACCATTGCAACCTTCAAGCTATCTGATTTACCACCAGATTTAGAAGCACCACGATGTCCACATGCAGCTAAACTAAGTACTGCAATCGAAGCCAAGCCGATCCCGGCAATTTTTTTGTTCATGAAATGAACCCTCCTAAAAAACTTAATATTTAAGCTAAATGCTTAAAAGAGCAACTGATTTAAATTATTTTAAATCAACAAACGAGTATGGTAACAACTCACCGACCGTCGTCTCGACCGTCTTACCATTTTTAGCAATCAATGTAACTTTAGCATTCTTATTAAAAAATTCCACCATCACTTGACGGCATGCACCGCAAGGAGAAATTGGTTCTTCAGTATTTCCATAAATAGCAATTTCCGAAAAATCTTTATAACCTTCTGAAACAGCTTTAAAAATTGCAGTACGCTCAGCACAGTTTGCTAATCCATAACTGATATTTTCAACGTTACATCCTGTAAATATTTTTCCTTCTGCTGTACGCAATGCTGCGCCTACTGGAAATTTCGAGTAAGGAACGTATGCATTTTCACTCGCTTTTACAGCCAATTTTTTCAACTCTATATTTCCCATTTTTAGTAGCTGCACCTTTCGCTTCATAATGTTTACTGGCAAAATTTTTAGAACACGTTTATTATCTTCTTATCAAACACAGAAGTATTTATTATTGAGTAACCAAGTCTTGTGGTTTCATTAGTCTTGGTATTTTAGCTGAATCTATTTTACCATTTTTTTTAGATAATGTAAGTAGTTTTTTATAATTTTCAGAATAAAAAGCAGAATTCTTTTTATCTTATACGGAATTTAAAGAAAACATTTTTAGAGAAAACCTTTCCAAAAAATAATACGATAGTTATTATCCGAACTATTTATTATTTTTACGCTTTAGGGATATCATTTAGACTTTTTCACTTCTCAATATATAATATCCCTTATCTTTTTTTAAAATATCGCAATTACCAAAAGTATCTAGCATTTTAGCTTTTGTACTTGGAGCGCCTTGTTTCTTTTGAATGACAATGGTAAGGCTACCGCCTGTATTAAGGTAACAGATACTTTCTTCGATAATAGAATGAACAACTTGCTTTCCAGCACGAATAGGGGGGTTGCTTATAATATAGTCGAAAGTTTTAGAAATATTTTCATAAATGTTTGACTGAAAGACTTCAACTACTACTCCATTGCGTGTTGCATTTTTCTTAGCTAATTCCAATGCTCTCGTATTAATGTCAACCATAGTCGCTTTAACTCCTTGCACTTTGGCTAGAGAAATTCCCAGCGGACCGTATCCACACCCAAGATCTAACAAGGATTTATTTTTTTCAAAATGTAAACTATTTAGAAGGACTTGACTACCATAATCTATCATTCTTTTAGAGAAAACTCCTGCATCAGTTAAAAAACTGAATGATTCTCCTAATAATTTGACATTTAGCTCATGAATATCATGTTCAACATTAGGATTCTCTGTATAATACATATTAGCCATAAATAATTCTAACCCTCCAATTTCGCCATATTATTTTACCATATTTTGAAACGGTTTTCAATCACTCAATAAAATGTTATAATAGCTTTCATATAGGAGTTTGATATGAATAATGAATTTATTAATTTCGACCGTATTTCCAGAGAAAATTGGAAGGACTTACATCAGCAATCCCAAGCTTTACTAACTGAAAAAGAGCTTGAATCTATCAAAAGCTTAAACGATAATATTAATATTCAAGATGTTATTGACATCTACCTTCCTTTAATTAACCTTATTCAAATCTATAAACGTAGTCAAGAAAATTTATCTTTTTCTAAAGCAATATTTCTTAAAAAGGAAAATTATCAACGTCCTTTTATTATCGGCATATCAGGGTCAGTTGCTGTTGGAAAATCAACTACCAGTCGCTTACTACAATTACTAATTTCACGAACTTTTAAAGATAGTCACGTCGAATTAGTCACTACTGATGGCTTTTTATATCCTAACGAGAAACTCATACAAAATGGAATTTTAAACCGTAAAGGTTTCCCGGAATCCTATGATATGGAGTCACTTCTAAATTTCTTAGATACTATAAAGAACGGTATAACCGCGAAAATCCCAATTTATTCTCATGAAATCTACGATATCGTTCCAAATCAATTGCAAACTATTGAAACACCAGATTTTTTAATTTTAGAAGGAATAAATGTCTTTCAAAACCAACAAAACCATCGACTTTACATGAATGATTATTTTGATTTTTCAATATACATCGATGCTGAAAATAAACAAATTGAAGAATGGTATTTACAACGATTTAACAGTCTTCTACAATTAGCCGAAGCAGACCCTAGTAATTACTATCATAAATTCACACAAATACCGCCACATAAAGCTATGGAACTAGCTAAAGATATTTGGAAAACTATTAATTTAGTCAACCTTGAAAAATATATAGAACCAACCAGAAATAGGGCTGATTTTATTATTCATAAAGGGAAACATCATAAAATTGATGAAATTTATCTCAAAAAGTGATAAAGGGTTGCCAAAAATCACTTAATTAGATATACTTATATAGTTAGATTAATATGGAGGTGAAAACATTGGCAAATATTAAATCAGCTATCAAACGCGCTGAACTTAACGTTAAACAAAACGAAAAAAACTCAGCACAAAAATCAGCTATGCGTACTGCTATTAAAGCATTTGAAGCTAACCCTTCAGAAGAACTTTACCGCGCTGCTTCTTCAAGCATCGACAAAGCTGCTTCTAAAGGTTTAATTCACACAAACAAAGCAAGCCGCGATAAAGCACGTCTTGCAACTAAACTTGGTTAATTAACCTAGAAAACATCGGATATATCGATGTTTTTTTATTTAATTTTTTCGTAGAATAAAAGACTAGGAGAAATTCCTAGTCTTTTATTCTTTACTATAAACATCTTCACCAAACCATTTGTAAGAGATTTTTTGAAATTTTCCCTTATTATGAAGCTGTTTGAAAGCTTTGTTAATCTTTTCAATTAGTCTACGATCAACTTTGCGAGCTCCTACTACAAAATTTTCTCCTTGATAAGCAGTTTTAACAAAATAATAAGCTTTTATATTTCCTTCTTGCTTTAAATAATAGTTAGCATAAACTTCATCAATCAAAAGACCATCAATACGGTTATTTTTTAAATCAATCAAAGCCTGAGTGAAAGTATCGTATTGAACTGCTTCTTTTCCTTTTACAAACTTTTTTAAAATATCAGGTTTAGCATTAAAAGCATCAAAACCAGATGAACCCGACTGGGCTCCTAGTTTTTTCCCCTTCATATCCTTAATACTATTAATATGTGATGAAGTTTTAGTAACAATTACTTGATGATTATTCATATATGGGTTTGTAAAAGCGACTTTTTTAGCACGTTCTGTCGTTTTTGAATAACCATTCCAAATAAGGTCTATATTACCATTATTAAGTTCAGTTTCTTTCATATCCCAGTTAATAGGCTGCCATTTCACTGAAATACCGTATTCTTTAAAAACAGCATTAGCTAAATCAATATCAAAGCCGGTATAGTCACCAGAACGGCTTTCAAATCCCATAGGAACAAAAGTATTATCAAATCCAATAGTAATTTTCTTTTCCTTTTGATAATGTTCCCAATTATCAATACCAGCCATTTCCTTATTAGACATACCACATGCTGATAATATAATCATAAATAATCCAAATATAATGGTTAATAATATATTTTTGTGAGTCAACAATCTACCCCCAAGTCTACTTAGGATTAATTTTGAGAATCGTATCAGATATACTTTCAGCAAATTGAAGATCATGTGTTACTACAATTTGTGTCATACCTGTTTCTCTATTTTGTAAAATTAGTTTTTCTACTTCTTGACGCAACTCTGGATCAAGAGCGCTAGTTGGCTCATCATAACCAATAATCTGTGGATCAATCATCATCGCACGAGCTAGTGCGACACGTTGCTTTTGCCCCCCAGATAATGAAAATGGATAGACTAAAGCATGGTCTTTAAGTCCCAAGCGTTCAAGTAATACTAAGGCTTTTGCTTTAGCAAGTTCTTTTGATAATCCCATCGTTTTAACTGGAGAGAGAATCAAATTATCTAATACTGTTAAATGTGGGAATAATTGAAAGTCTTGGAAGACGAATCCTAAAAGATTTAGTGTTTCCAAATGATCAACAGATACTTCTTTACCATCGTGAACAATAGTCCCTGAGTCAATCTTTTCCAGTCCAGCTAACATACGTAATAGTGTTGTTTTTCCACCTCCAGAAGGTCCTACTAAAGAGAGAATTTTACCTTCTTCTACAGTCAGATTGAAATCTTTGAAGATTTCTTTTTGCCCATAGCATTTAGAAATATTTTTTAATTCTAACATCGTCCCTCCCTTATTTATAGTAGTTAAAACGCTTTTCAACTTGTTTAGATAAAATAGTTAAAAGACCAATTAATAATAGGTAAATACCACCTGCTATAAACATTGGTGCAAGTGTTGCATCCCTATTTGCGGCTGTCTTACTTTCTAGAAGTAAGTCGCCCACACCAAGTATGTAAACCAATGAGGAATCTTTCACTAAAGTAATCGTTTCATTGAAAACACTCGGTAAGACTATTTTGAAGACTTGAGGTAATACTATGTACCAAACCGTTTGAAACTTAGAAAACTTTAATACCTTTGCAGCTTCATATTGCCCTTTAGGAATAGACTCAATACCTCCTCGAAAAATCTCTGCAAAATAAGCTGCATAATTCATCGTAAAAGCAATAATAGCAGCTGGCATACGATCAAAAGAAATCCCTACACTTGGTAAAAAGTAATAAAAAAAGATAAGCTGTAATAACAGAGGCGTGCCTCGCATAATCCAAATATAAGTTGTCAGTAGCCATTGAAGCGGCTTAAAATGAACTTTCATTAGGAAGGCTACAACAATACCAAGTGGAATTGATAAACAAATAACAATAAAGAAAACTTGCAATGTTACTTGCGCACCTACTAATAAGCTAGGTAAGATTTCTAAAATATAAGACATGGTCCCCCCTAAATAAAAAATAGATGTTCTCATTATATCAAAATTCAAACCAATGTCATAGAGCTTTTTTAATAAAAATGCATGAAATCAAGTCATATTCAAAAAGCAATTGACTGTTGCCAATTGCCTGAAAGCTATTTTTTTACAAACTCAGATTTTAGTTTCATAGCTCCAAAACCATCAATTTTACAATCGATATTATGATCGCCATCAACTAAACGAATATTTTTAACACGAGTGCCTTGCTTAATATCCTTAGGCGCTCCTTTTACTTTTAAATCCTTAATAACTGTCACAGTATCTCCATCTGATAAGCGAGTTCCATTGCTATCCAATACAATTAAACCTACTTCTTCTTCGACTTCTTCTGGATTCCACTCGTAAGCACATTCTGGACAAACCAGTAAAATACCGTCTTCATAGACATATTCAGAGTTACACTTAGGGCAATTTGGTAATGACATTTTTCTCTCCTTAAATTAATTAATAAAATAGTCAGCAAGTAACATTCTAACTGATTATAGGCTTCTTGACAATAGGAAAAAGCCTATTTCCTTCAAAAATAGGCTTTTTTACATTTTTTAATATTTTGTAGTTAATATTAGCGTATTTTAGTATAACGAGTCTATTCAACAGTTACAGCTTTTGCCAAGTTACGTGGTTTATCAACATCTAAACCACGTTGTAATGAAGCATAGTAAGCAATTAATTGAGTCGGAATAACCATTGAAATGGCTGATAAGAATGGGTGAACTTTATTAACAATAATATCATCACCTTCACGTTCCAACCCTTCTTCTACAATAATCAAAGCATTTGCTCCGCGAGAAACAACTTCTTGGATATTTCCACGAGTATGCGCTGCAATAGTTGAATCAGCAGATATTAAAGCAATAACAGGAGTATTGTCTTCAATCAACGAAATTGTACCATGTTTTAATTCACCTGCAGCAAAACCTTCTGTCTGAATATAAGAAATCTCTTTTAGCTTCAGTGCAGCCTCCATTGTAACATAATAGTCGTTACCACGACCAATGTAGAAGGCATTACGTGTCGAGATTAACAACTGCTCTACTTTCTCAGAGATAACATCTTTTTCTGATAAGGTCGCTTCAATTGATTGTGCTACAATTGACAATTCATGAACCAAATCAAAATCTTTTGCTTCTGCCTTACCATTTGCTTCTCCTACCGCTTTTGCTAAGAAAGCTAACGTTGCAACTTGAGCAGTATATGCTTTTGTAGAAGCGACAGCGATTTCAGGTCCTGCATGAATGAGCATCGTATAGGTTGCTTCACGAGAAAGTGTTGAGCCAGGCACATTTGTTATAGTTAAACTAGGGATTCCCATTTCGTTTGCTTTAACTAAAACTTGTCTACTATCTGCTGTTTCTCCCGATTGACTAAGTAAAATAAACATTGGCTTCTTACTCAAAAGTGGCATGTTGTAACCCCATTCTGAAGAAACTCCAAGTTCAACAGGTGTGTCAGTTAATTTTTCGATCATGGTCTTAGCAGCAAAACCAGCATGATATGACGTCCCTGCAGCCAATATGTAAAGACGATCTGCTTCTTGGACTGATTTTATAATATCAGAATCCACATTCATATCTCCAGATTCGTTCGCATAAGTTGAAATCAACTTACGCATCACAGTTGGTTGCTCATCAATTTCTTTAAGCATGTAGAATGGATAAGTCCCCTTACCAATATCTGATAAGTCAAGCTCTGCTGTGTAGCTACCACGTTCAATGACATTACCATCATAATCTTGAACTTCAACGCTATCTTTTTTAACAATAACGAGTTCTTTATCGTGGATCTCCATATATTCACTTGTCTCACGTATCATAGCCATGGCATCTGAACACACCATATTATAACCATTTCCCAAACCTATTAGAAGAGGTGATTTATTTTTAGCTACGTAAATCGTATCAGCATCTTGAGAATCAATAAGAGCAAATGCGTATGATCCTTCTATAATATGTAAGGCTTTTTTAAAGGCTTCAAGCACTGATAAGTTATCTTCTTCAACAAAGTGTTCAACTAAATGAATAGCTATTTCTGTATCAGTTTCACCCTTGAGGTTATGTTTTGTTAAGTAAGTTTCTTTAATTTGAAGGTAATTTTCAATAACACCATTGTGTACCAATACAAAACGACCAGATCCTGAAGTGTGAGGATGTGCATTTCCTTCAGTAGGTTTACCATGGGTTGCCCAACGTGTATGACCGATACCTGTCGTACCACTAACAGAATCTCCTACTTTTGCCTGAAGCTCCGCGATTCGACCGACTGACTTCACAAGTTGACTTTTGTTATCACCTACTACAAAAATACCTGCTGAGTCATATCCTCGGTACTCTAGCTTTTCTAAGCCTTGAATTAAAATATCCGTTGCATTTGTATTTCCAACTACACCTACGATACCACACATATTATTATTACCAATAAGAGCTTTCTCTTATACTTTCTATCTAAACTTTCTTTTTAAATTGGTATATATTAATATATACCGTTAAAAAGTAACAAAAACAGTATATAATTAATGTTTTTGTTTGTCAATAAAAAAATTGGTATAGTCTTTTTGATTTTCTGTGATAACGAGATAAACGCTATCAAAAATTCTATCTATCTTAATCTTAGCCATTTTATTACATAAAAAGAATGGTATCAAATAATACCATTCTTTTACTACTCTGATGCTGTAAAACCAAATTCACTTAGAGGGTATACTTTAAAGGTAATAACACCACGAATATCTTTCTCTTTGATTAATCCAAATTTTCGACTATCATTTTTATTTTGTCGATTATCATTTAACACAAGATAAGAACCCTTAGGAACTCTGCTTTCTTTATTTCGTGTTAATGTTTCAACTGAGAAGTCGGAAGTAAAGGGCATTTGACCGTCTTTCTTTTCAGAATAAGCATTTTTCATTTTTTCAATGTAAGGCTCATCCTTGAAAACATCATTCAAATATAAAATATCATCCATTACTCTCACTTTTTGATTTGGCTCACCAATAACACGACTAATATAGAAAATCTTTCCAACCTTATAGACAATAAAGTCTTTGTACTTAGGCGTCCTATTACGATTAACAACAACAACATCTCCGTTGCTAAAATAAGAATTTGTAGCATCCTTATGTACTTTAAAGGTTGCAAAAACAAAATATCTCAAGAGAATCAAAATCAATACAGCAATCAATGCTAAAATAATATTTCTAATAAAATCGCGTTTAACCATAACTACTCCTAATCTTTTTTCCATTATATCATGTTTTCATAGATAAAAAAAGGAGGGTAATTATTAATATCATATCCTATTCTAGTCACAATAATCGAATAATAAAAAGCAAAACATATAAAAAACCCATTATTTAAGGTATTCTTAAATAATAGGTTTGAATTCAAAAATTATTTAACAGTACGAACACGCATTGTGTTAGTTCCACCTGTACCTACAGGAACACCTGCAACGATAACGATATTATCGCCTGATTCAACAAGTCCTGCTTCAAGCGCTACACGTTCTGCAACCTCAAACATATCATCTGTAGATGCTGGTTTGTCTGCAAGGACAGGGATAACACCCCAGTTAATCATCAATGAACGTTGTACTTTTTCATCAAATGTAACAGCCAAAATGTCTGCATCTGGACGGAATTTAGAAATGGCACGAGCTGTATTACCTGTTTCAGTAATTGTCACAACAAGTTTGATATCCATTGAGTGTGTTGCATCTTTAACCGCAGATGCAATAACATCAGTTTTGTTATTACGTGGGAATGCAGATGAGTCTAAGCGACCATACTCATTGAGTAATGTTTGAGCATTTTTATCAATAGTAGCCATTGTACGAACTGACTCAACTGGGTATTTACCATTAGCTGACTCACCTGAAAGCATTGTAGCATCAGTACCATCAATAACAGCATTGAAGACATCAGATACTTCTGAACGAGTCGCACGTGGTTTATCAGTCATTGTTTCAAGCATATTTGTTGCTGTAATAACTGCTTTACCAGCTGCATTAACTTTAGTAATGATCATTTTTTGGTAAACTGGAACCATTTCAAATGGAACTTCGATACCCATATCACCACGAGCAATCATAATACCATCTGCTGCTTCGATAATCTCATCAATATTATCGATACCTTGTTGATTTTCAATTTTAGCAAACAACTTAACATGTCCATTGCCAGTTTCTTCACAAATAGCACGAACTTCATTAACATCTTTAGCAGTACGTACAAATGAGATAGCAATAAAGTTAAGTCCTTGCTCAAGTCCAAAACGGATATCAGCATTATCGCGTTCTGCAAGTGCTGGGAAAGGAATTTTAGTATAAGGGATGTTTACACCTTTTTGTTTACCAATAAGGCCATCATTCTCAACAACTACTTCAAATTCACGAGTGTCTTTATCTTTTGCAAACACAGTAAGACCTAGTTTACCATCATCAACAAGGATTTGCTTACCAACTTCAACGTCATCAAAGATGTCAAGTCCACCAGCAACATTCAATGCAATCACTTCTGGAGTTGATTTGATACCTTGCTTAGTAGCAACACGTAATTTTGTACCTGTTGTATATGAATGGAAATCTGAACCATCTTCAAAAAGTTCTGTACGAATTTCAGGTCCTTTAGTATCAAGGAGGAAGCCAACTTTTTGTCCTGCAATCTCTTCTGCTTTACGAACAGTAGCCATACGAGCTCCTTGCTCAGCATGATCTCCATGTGAGAAGTTGAAACGGAAAACGTTAGCACCTTCTTTAATCAATTGAGCAATTTTTTCTGCTGAAGCTTCTACGTCAAGGCTTTCACCCCAGTATCCAGACTCACCAAACTTCTTACCACCACGGAATTCTACCGCAGGACCAAGTGTTGCAACGATTTTTACGCGTTTATTCATAATAATTTATGAGCTCCTTTTTATTTAAAGTGTCAAATTGACAAATTCTTATTTACTACTTTGGTTGGCAAGGTCACGATTAAGTGCTGCCAAGCGAAGGTCCGCTTTATGCGGATTATTAACAACGATTTTTCCTTCATCAGTCAAGCTGAACAAAGCACCTTCTTCTGCTAAACCTAAAATTGGACTTTCAACCATTTCTTCGTTGTGGACACCAACGGCCAAACCGCCACGACCTTCTTTCAACAATTGAACAGCGTACGCTCCCATACGAGATGCTAAGACACGATCACGAGCAGTCGGACTACCACCACGGAGCAGATGTCCTAAATTCGTCACACGAAGATCGCTATCGTCTCCTGCTGCTTTCATTGTTTTTGCAAACTCATCACCACTCATAACACCTTCTGCAAGGACGATGATTTGGTGATGTTTACCAGCTGCATAGCCAGCTCTAACATTTGAGACAACTTCATCAATATTGAACTCTTCTTCAGGAACAATAATTTGATCTGCACCTGCAGCGATACCTGACCAAAGAGCGATATCTCCTGCATTTCTTCCCATAACCTCAACAACAAAAGTACGGTTATGACTTGCTGATGTATCACGAAGACGGTCAAGATTCTCAACTGCTGTCGCAACTGCTGTGTCAAAACCAATAGTATAGTCAGTGCCAACGATATCATTATCAATTGTACCCGGCAAACCAACAGCTGGGAAACCGTGCTCAGTTAGACGCATAGCACCATGATAAGAACCATCACCACCGATAACTACTACACCTTCAATGCCGTGTTTTTTAAGCTGTTCAATCCCTTTAAGCTGACCTTCAAGTTCAGCAAATTCAGGATAACGTGCTGAACGTAAAAACGTTCCTCCACGGTTGATAGTATCCCCAACAGAATTAGCATCCAAAGGGAAAATATCCCCTGTCACCATACCATAGTAACCTTGGTTGATGCCGTAAACTTCCATACCTTCAGAAATTGCTTTACGAACAACTGCACGGATAGCAGCGTTCATACCAGGGGCGTCACCACCACTAGTTAAAACAGCAATACGTTTCATTTAATTGGTACTCCTTTTATTAATTTAACGATTTAATTATAGCATATTAATTTGTAAATTTCTGCACTTTATATGCAATTTTATTGATAAACCGTTTTCACAACAAATTCAGATAAATCAAGGGCTAAGCCACTATCTTTTCTAACCAAATGTACTTTGCTTTGGATAGTTTCTTTAGTTGTTTCATAATGCAAATAGACAGGAATATGCCCTTTATATTTGGACAATATTTCCGATATTTTTTTGTCGTTATCATGATTTTTTAGAAGTATCCAAAAACGTTCCTCCGTTGCTTCTTGAACACCGTTTAAAACCATCTGTAATCGCTCATCTCGCTTCTGAATTTTTCCATGCAAGTAATAATATTTCCCTTCTTGTAAATCATCTCTTACAATATTGAAAGTTTCAGGAAAAACAGTAATATCCATTTTTGAATTAATATCCATAACAGTCAAGAAAGCCATTTGTTGCCCAGAACTTTTTGTCCTAATAACTTTGACCTGCTTTAGCTGAACTAAAATAGTAGCTTCGCTATTTTCTTGAACTTGACTAATTGGTATAAACGGACGGCTAGCTTTTTGTGAAATCCCCACTAAAGGGTGCGGGCTGATTCCTACTCCTAAGATATCTTGTTCCATTTCATATTTCTCAGAATTAGAGAAATCTTCTACTTCTAGCCAATGATATGAGGTATCTGCAAATAAACTACCTAGTTCATTTACAAATGTAAATAAAGAATCAAGATTAGAGGTGATTTTCCGTCTATTATTATCAAATTCGTCAAATGCTCCAATAGCAATTAGCGGAGAAATAAAACCACTTTTTTGAAACTGCTGTGGCAGCCTCATTAGAAAATCTTCAATACTCTGAAACGGTTGATTTTTAGAAATCCAATAAGCCAAATCGTTAGGAACACCCTTAATATTTTTTAAACCTAAATAAATTTTCTTTTTATAGATGCGGTCTCTGTATGAAATAGTATTAATTGAAGGTTTTTCAATAACAAAACCAAAATCAATAGCATCGATTAGATAATCACTATTTGAATAATTTATCATGATGTCATAAAAGACATCGGAATAATGGGCTTTGAAATAGGCTAATTGAAAAGCTAAAGCCGAATAAGCAAACGCATGGCTGCGATTAAACCCATAACCTGCAAATTTAGCCATGCGTTCAAATATAAGTCGAGCATCTTCTTGACGATGTCCCTTAGATACTGCACCCTCTAAGAAGGATTGAGACATCTTTTGCATCTCCTTAGAATTTTTCTTAGACATAGCACGTCTGAGCAAATCAGACTTGCCTAGCGTAAAACCTGCGTAGGTCTGGGCAATCTGCATAACCTGTTCTTGATAGAGCATTATGCCATAGGTAGGTTGTAAAATTGGAGCTATGACAGGATCTACTAAATCGATTTTTTCTTTACCAAAACGACGGTTTATAAAATTCTCAGTATAATCACTTGCACCAGGCCTATTCAAGCTGGTGGTAGCTACCACATCTTCAAAACACTCTGGCCTAATACGTCGCAACAAATTAATAGCTCCACTTTGCTCAAATTGAAAAATCCCCTTTGTTTGACCAGCTGCAAATAGTTTTAGAGTCTCTTTATCTTCTAAATCAATAGTTTCTAATTGTATAGAGATACCGTAGTCCTTATCGACTTTCTCCTTCATTTTCTGAACAAATGTCAAATTTCGAAGACCTAGAAAGTCCATTTTTAGAAGACCATTATCCTCAACAGAACTAGCATCATATTGCGTTATCATCATATCCTCACCGTTTTTTAAAGGAATATGATCTGTTAACAAATCGTCACTCATTACTACCCCAGCGGCATGAATAGAAGTCTGTCTAGGATTTCCTTCAATACGCTTAGCAATATCATAGGCTTTTTGGTATTCAATTTTACTATCTATTATTTGTCTGAAAGCTAAGTTGCGGTTATAAACACTGGTCAAATTATCTCTGAAATGAATTTTTTTAGTTATGTTTGTTAACTCATACTCTGATGCACCAAAGCGTTTAAAAACATCTCGAATAGCCTGTTTCGCACCAAAAGTTGAGAAGGTTACAATCTGTGCAGAATGCATTGAACCATATCGATTACGTACATAGCGCAAGAATTCTCCACGATAAATATCCGGAAGATCAATATCAATATCTGGCATCGAATAACGCTCTTCATTTAAAAAACGTTCAAAAATTAAATTATGTTTGACAGGATCGATACCGGTAATATTTAAAGCATATGAGACTAAACTTCCCGCTGCTGAACCACGTCCCATTCCCATATAGTAGCCCTTACTACGACCAAATCTTAATAAATCCCACACAATAAGGAAATAGTCATCAAAGCCCATTTTGTGAATGATTGTTAATTCTTTTTCGAGACGCTCTTGATAAGCATCGCTCCATAAACCTTTACTTTTTAAGTTATTTTGAGTTAAGGTTCTTAATTCTTCTCCAGCAGGAATTTCTCTATTAAAAATAGGTAACTTAAAGTCAGAATCAAAGTGATAAGCAACATTCTCTACCAAAGATTCTAGGTTAGCTAAAGCTTCAGGAAAACGTTCCTTGAATGCTAGAGTCATTTCTTGACAAGGTTTTAATTCTTGATTTTTGCTCGCATATTGTGCGTCTTTTAACAGGACATTATCTCTTATAGCATGAAGCATCTGTAATGTCTCAATATCATTTTTTTGAAAATATCGAACAGTATCTATGGCTATAATGGGTTTGGTATATGGAATCTGCGGAGAGGTCAAATTAACACCAATAACATAATCAAAGGGTAAATTGAGCTGATCAAGAACATCTTGATAGGGAAGAATCAATTGCACCCCTTCAAGATGTTCTGTCAATAAATTTAGAGACATCTTCTCAGACATTTGAGCCGTTGACAACTTCAAGAGATTCTTATAACCAACTGTATTTATCGCAATACAGTAAACTTCTATTGATCTATTTTCAACCACTATATCAAAGCTAAATCCAACTATTGGTCTTAGGTTTGCCTTTTGCGCCTCTTGAATAAAATGATATGCTGCATAAAGATTACTGTGGTCCAAGATACCAATAGTTTGATATCCTAATGATTTCGATTTAGAGACATATGTCTTTAAATCAACCAAGCTATCCATAAAAGAATAAACGGTTCTTGTATCAAGTTGTGCAAACATAGTAGCCCCTTTTTACGATTTTTTACTATTATACTATGAAACAATAAACGATTAAAGTCTCAATGATAATTCCTTGACATTTCAAATATTTTTTTGTACTATTTTTATAGTACAAAAAGTACAAGATTATGAAAGGAGTTATCTATGGCTTGGGAATTCAATGAAAAATCACCTATTTATTCACAAATTGCTGAACATATAAAGATGCAAATTGTTAGTCAAGAAATAAAAAGTGGTGACCAATTGCCTACCGTGAGAGAGTTAGCTCAAGAAGCTGGTGTTAACCCAAATACCATGCAACGTGCCTTCACTGAATTGGAACGTGAAGGAATGGTATTCTCACAACGTACTTCCGGACGCTTTGTTACAGAAGACAACTTACTAATTGGTAAAATTCGTCAACAAGTTGCAAAAGCAGAGTTAGCAACTTTTGTCAACAACATGAAAAAAATAGGATATAAATTAGATGAAATTACGGTTGCTCTCGATCATTTTATAAAGGAGATTAATTAAATGACACAGTTATTACAACTTCATCATGTTACAAAGAAATATCACAAACATACTGCTGTTAATGATGTGACTGTAAGTATTCCAACAGGAAAGATTATAGGTTTATTAGGTCCAAATGGTAGCGGAAAAACAACAATCATCAAAATGATAAATGGATTACTTCAGCCAGATAAGGGAGATATCGTTATTGATGGTTACAGACCGTCTGTTGAAACCAAAAAAATTATTTCATATCTCCCTGATACTTCATATTTACAAGAAAATATGAAAATCAAAGACGTCGTTACATTATTTGAAGATTTCTATAACGATTTTGATTCAAAGGTAGCATATCAACTATTTGAGGATCTTAACCTAAATCCTAGGGAACGTCTAAAAAACCTATCAAAAGGGAACAAGGAAAAAGTTCAATTAATACTTGTTATGAGTCGTAAAGCTAGGCTCTACATCCTTGATGAACCTATTGGTGGTGTAGACCCTGCAGCGCGTGACTACATTTTAAAAACAATCATTAGTAACTACTCTAATGATGCTTCTGTTTTAATTTCGACTCACTTAATTTCTGACATTGAACCTATCCTTGATGAAGTTATCTTCCTTAAAGAAGGAGAAATTGACCTACAAGGCAATGCTGATGACTTAAGAGAAGAGCACAACTGTTCGATTGATGCTCTCTTTCGTGAAAGATTCAAGAAATAAAGGAGATTGATATGTTTGGAAAATTATTAAAATATGAATTAAAATCAGTTGGTAAGTGGTATCTAACACTCAACGCTGCGGTTTTATTAGTATCTATTATTTTAGGACTGGTATTAAAGGCACTTGGCGGCAATGTTTCTACTGATACTAATAGTACTAGCGCCCAAATATTCACTATAATACTCGTTTTATTGTTAGCGATGGTTATTTCAGGATCTCTGTTATCCACCCTTGCTATTATTATCAAACGTTTTTATAGCAATATCTTCGGCCGTCAAGGATATCTAACCTTAACGCTCCCAGTAACTACGAATCAGATTATTTGTTCAAAGCTACTAGCTTCTCTTCTTTGGAGTATTTTTAATATTTTTATTGTCATTATTGGAATCATATTGGTCATATTACCTTTAGTAGGTATTGGTCAGTTCGTTGTCGCTTTTCCAGAAATCTATAAAATTATTTCATCTTCGAACGCTCCACTTTTTATCGCCTATTTCTTTCTATCGTACGTTGCAGGGACATTACTGATTTATCTCTCTATCGCTGTAGGGCAATTATTTACAAACAAACGTGTATTGATGGGAATTGTTTCTTATTTTGGAATATCACTCTTAATTACTTTCTTAACATTAATAATAGATAGTATTTTTCATATTGATTTATTCAACTCTCATGCAAATGCAACATTCTCTCAACCTGTATTGCTCTACAATATACTTGTTAGCATTGTTGAAATTGCTATATTCTATATGTTGACACACTCTATTATTAGGTACAAACTTAATATACAATAAAAAGATTGGAGATAATCTCCAACCTTTTTTATTTTTAATTCAAAAAATTTTTCAAAATATCACCACCATAAATCCACAAATAGCTATAACCGATGATAGAAATAGGTTTCGTTATCATAATGATTGTCACAAAGCGCTTAATAGACATATTAGATAGACCGGTAATCATCACCATGATGTCCGCTGGTGAAATGGGAGATGCCATACAAAAGATAAAAAACTTTTCATATCCGGATGTTTCTAGCTTAGACTCATATTTATCAAATGTCTTCTGATCCATAAATAGCAAAACGAATTTTCGTCCATAAAATTTGACTAACCAAAAAAGGATGACACTTCCGATGATAATCCCAATATAGTTATAAATAAAGCCTAAGGTAGGACCAAAAATTAAGAAACCTGCTACTGTTGTAACACCTCCAGGAATTACTGGAAAAACAATCTGTACAATTTGAGCCACAATAAAAATCATTGGACCCCAAAATTCATACTTGTGTACTAGGTCTTTTAATTCATTGCTATCATTCAAAATACCAAGTTTGTACAAATAAACAACTAAGACAAGGGTCGCTATTAACGCTAAGACACCCAAAGCCTTAATGACCTTCTGCCAAAAGCGGTAACGTTTTGATAATTTCATATTCATGCTTTAATCATAACACAACTGTTAAATTTTTGCTATTTTAAATAGTATTTGTTATACTATATTGGTAAGTTTTTATGCTTTATTCTACTTTTGGGGTCGTTACGGATTCGACAGGCATTATGAGGTATATTTTGCGACTCATCGGCAGATGTAAAATGCCAGTTAAATATAACTGCAAAAAATACAAATTCTTACGCATTAGCTGCCTAAAAAACAGCCTGCGTGATCTTCACAAGATTGTTTGCGTTTTGCTAGAAGGTCTTATTTATCAGCAAACTACGTTTGGCTACTGTCTAGTTAGTTAAAAAGAGATTTATAGACTCGCTATGTGAGGGCTTGAGTTATGTGTCATCACCTAGTTAAATCAATACATAACCTATAGTTGTAGACAAATATATTAGCAGATGTTTGGACGTGGGTTCGACTCCCACCGGCTCCATATCATTTTATCATAACTTACTATACATACTTAAAACCTTGTTATTACAAGGTTTTTATTTTGTTTCTTTGTTCATACATTGCCCCTATCTTAGGAAAAAAATACTGGGAACAGACTCTAACATTGAATTAGGCCACCTCATTAGCTCACTCTTTGTCAATATCCGAGAATAAGTTCTTTATCATTCTAATTTATAGAATTTATTAAAAAAGGTAAGGTTTTTAGAGGAAAAAATGTTATAATCTATTTAGTCTACGATTGGAGGCTAGTTATGGCTAGTATTTTAAAAAACATTTAGAGAAACGTTTAGAGCTTAAAAATGATCCTATGAGGACAGATATGAGTACTGGTGCCAGTTACCCTAAATATAGATTCTCGGTAGGAAAGTACACATATGGATATCAACAATTCTTTTACGAAGGCGTTAACTTAAAAGAAATTGGAGCATTTTGCTCAATAGCCCAGAACGTTACTATTACTGGTATGAATCATCCAACCGATCACATTACCACTAACCCTTTTATTTACTATAAGTCAAGGGGATTTATAAATGAGGATAGGGCGGACTTAATAGATGAAAAGAAAAATGGAAAAGTTATTATTGGCAACGATGTCTGGATAGGAACTAATGTCACTATACTTCCATCTGTTACAATAGGTAATGGAGCAATTATTGGAGCAGGTTCAGTTATTACCAAAGACATTCCTGACTATGCTGTTGTCGCTGGAACACCTGCTAAAATTATCAAATATCGCTTTTCAGAGGAAGAAATAACATTATTAAATGCATCTCAGTGGTGGAATTGGTCAGATGAAGCTATTAAGGAACATATTAGCGAATTTTCAGATAAGAAGGAATTCTTCAATACTCTAAAAAGTATTTCCGAAAACAAAAATCATAAACTCTAGAATAACTTCATCAAATAGCATACTAAAAATACTACTCAGCATAATATGAGTAGTATTTTTAGTATGCTATTTTGCTAGTTTATTTAGCACCATGTTTAGACTAATGCAATTCTAGGAAAACTACTTAGTCTCTCTGCTATTATCATGATAAGCTCCCAAAAATATGGTTACTAATAATTTTAAAGATTTGTTAAATAACCTTTTTTTATCATCATCTAGTTCTCTAAAGCTATGAAAAGCTTTCATCATTTTTGCTCTGGAAGCCAAGTTGAAGTCATCCAAACTAGATACGCCACTTGATAGGAAGCTATCAAATAATAAATCAAAAAATAATTTTCTTTCTTGACTTTTTAATTCAGCCATCCACTGTTGAAATGTCTTTTCAAAACAAATACTTTTTAGCGATAGTCCTGTTCCAGTCTTTAAAATAGCTGGTTCTTGAATTTCCCAAGTTGTAACATCGTGTTGCAGAATTCCACGCGCATTGCTACTAATAATTAGCGGCTCTATATCACTATAAAGCATCATACCAACAATAGATTCTTCTGGTAGTAAGCGAATGCACTTTTGTTTAGTAGTTTTATACTCTGTAGTAGGTAACAAAGTTTTTTGTAGTCCTGGGGAGTCAATAAGCCAAATCAAATCAATTTTTGCTTTTAAATCTGGCTTTGTAAACATTGCAGCGTACAAGGCTAAATTACCACCCTTAGAATGACCTGAGAGAACTACTTTATCAAAATAAGGCAATATTGTATTTAAGTATTTAATCGCTGAACGATGAGCCGATATTTCTCTCATATACGTCAATTTAAAATCTTCTTTCCAACCAATAAGGTTGGCATCAGTACCACGAAATACAACCTGATGATAATTAATGTTAGGAATAGTAAAAACCATAGCTGCAAATTGTTTTTCAAATTCTAAACTAATCTCAGCTCGATAATAAGATAAAGTTAAGTTTTTAAAACGTTTCGAGGTCATCATTAACTGACATAAATCATGTCGTTGTGACGTGAACATAAAGCTATATGATTTAGCCATAGTTTGAAGGTACTCATGATATAACTCACAGACTAAAACTGACTTCATTTCTGTAGTGTTTATAAGTTTTTCAAAAGAAATATAGCCAAATTCATTTAAACAAAGAATGTCAACATCGTTTAATGCTAATTCATCAAAAGTTAAGTTTGAATTATTTTTTAAATAAGTTATTATATTTGACATCACCGTTTATTCTTTCTACTGCTGAATAATTTCCGAACTTCATCTAAACCTATCATGATAAACGGGCAGCCTATTAAATAGAGCCAATGTGATAAACCTAGGCTTGCTGTGTTGAATAAGTTATGGAATAGTGGCACGTATACTAAGACTAAAAATGCTAAAATCTCCATTATTATACCAAAATTAATTAATTTATTACCAAAAATAGATAGTGTTTTAATAGATTGATAGCTCGTTCTGCTATTCATAACCATACCTATCTGGCTAAAGATAATAGCTCCAAGTGTCATAGTTGTCGCTTCCCTGTACGGTATGCCGTTTGCGACGAAAAAAGTAAAATTACCATAACGTAAGTAATGAGCCCAGAAAAAACCACCCATAGCTAATACGGATTCAATAGTGCCGTACCAAAGGAAAGATTTTATAAGTAGCCCTTTGTCCAATAAGCGATCTGTTAGCCGTCTTGGAGGACGATTCATAACATCTGTTTCTGGTGGTTCCACGCCTAGACCTAAAGCGGGAAGCATATCGGTTCCCAAATCAACAGCAAGTATTTGCATTACAGTCAATGGTAAAGGAATAAAACCTTTAGAAAAAAGGAAGAATGCCGACGGAACCGCCTCAGGAGTATTACTATTAAAAATATACGTCAAGAATTTCTTAATGTTTTGATAAACAGCCCGCCCTTCTTCCACGGCATGTACAATAGAAGCAAAATGATCATCTGTCAGAATCATATCAGCTGATTCTTTAGCAACATCAGTACCGGTAACACCCATGGCTACACCAATATCGGATTTTTTTAGCGCAGGCGCATCATTGACCCCGTCTCCTGTAACTGCTACTACTTCACCCATCTCCTGTAATATCGTTACTACTCGATATTTTTGTTCTGGTGCTACACGAGCAAAAACGGCTTCACCTGACAATTCTTTTTTCAATTGGCTATCCGTCATTTCTGATAACTCTAAACCTGAAATTACTTTAGCACCATCGTTACGAATAATACCAATATTTTTAGCGATACTCAGTGCCGTTAATCCGTAATCTCCAGTCACCATAATAATACGAATGCTTGCTGCATGACATTTATCAATAGCTTCGCGAACGCCTTCACGAGGTGGATCACTCATTGCTATCAACCCTATGAACACCATGTGTTGTTCCAAATTTTCTTGCGTCCATTGTTCTTTTGAAAAGCCTTCAATATCGCAGTATGAAACAGCTAAGACGCGAAGTCCATCTTTAGCAAATGTATCATTAGCCAACTGTATTTTATTACGTTCTTCCTTATTTAAGGGGATAACTTTGCCATCAGATAAGACATAATCTGATAAATCAAGTATTTCTTTCGGCGCACCTTTTGTGATTGAAATTTTTTTATCCTTTTCATCGCCTCCTAAGCTATGAATAGTTGTCATGCGTTTTCTAACCGAGTCAAAAGGTAATTCTTTCAAACGTGGTGCAAACTTACGATTTTCTTGTCTGTTTATCCCTGATTTTTCCAATAAAACATTCAAACAAGCTTCTGTCGGATCTCCAAGTACAGTATAAGTTGAACGTTCATCATTTGGTGGTAATACTTGAGCGTTGCTACAGAGATGAGCAAAACGAATAAGTTTTTCTAAGTCTCCTCTATCACTATTACCAAAGCAAATATTGTCACCTTCAAAAAGAATCTGTCCTTCTGGAGCATAACCCAGTCCTGTCACTTGGTAACTCTTTCCATTTTGCCACAAATGATTGACGGTCATTTCATTTTGCGTTAATGTACCAGTCTTATCAGAACAGATAACTGAGGTTGCTCCAAGAGTTTCAACTGAAGAAAGTTTTTTGACAAGTGCGTGTTCTTTAGCCATTCGTTGGACTGCCATAGCTAGAGAAAGTGTAACGGTAGGTAGTAAACCTTCTGGGATAAATGCAACGATCATCCCCAAGGCAAAGATAAATGATTTTGACACTGGCTCCTTAACAAAAAAAGTCGCTGCTAAGAAAAAGATAATTCCTACCGTAATTGAAATGATAGAAATCTGTTTGGTCAACCGATCAAGTTCTCTTTGAAGAGGGCTTTTTTCTGATTTCATCCCTTGTGTTAAATCAGCGATTTGACCAAATTGAGTTTGCATTCCAATTGCCGTAACAACCATTGTTGCGCTACCACTGGAGACCGTCGTTCCTGCGAAAACCATATTATCACATTCAATCAATGTTTTAGACTGGTCGTTTTCAACATTGCTATCTTTATAAATAGGATTTGATTCCCCTGTCAAAGCTGATTGGTTTACTTGCAAATCTGTTGTTTTAATCAAGCGACCATCTGCTGAAATACGATCTCCTTCTTCAATAAGAACAATATCGCCTGGGACTAGTTGCTCTGATAATATCTTTTCTTCTGAGCTTTTTCTAAGAACACGTGAATAAGATGGTAACATTTTCTTGAGAGCTTGTGTTGCTTGGCTTGCACGGTATTCCTGAATGAAACTAAAAATACCATTAATCACATTAACCATCCAAATGGCAAGACCTAGCTCTAAGCTATTAGAAACAATAGCCACAAATCCTCCAACCCATAATAGTATTGCCATAAGACTAGTAAAATTTTTCAGAAACAATAAAATAATTGATTCTTGCTCTACTTCAGATAACAGGTTTAAACCATATTTTTTCTGACGTACAGCAACCTCTTCATCTGATAAACCACCTTGAGTTGTCCCTAATTCTTCGAAAATCTCTTCTAACTCCTCTTTAGCAAAACATGTGTTTGTATCTGAAACATTATTTGTAGAAGCCATACTCTAGTCTCCTTCTCTAAAACGTTTTCATTTTTGATACCTATATTATACTCTTTTTTCAGAAAATAAACTGATGAAGAATACACCTGCCACCAATTCTTTTTACCATACATAAAAAACGACTTAAGATATACCCTTAAGTCGTCTCTTATTAATCAAAAAGTGATAAGTAGTCCCCATAGCCTCTCTTTGCCATCTGGTCATAAGGAATAAAATCTAAGGCAGCTGAATTGATACAATAGCGTAAACCACCTGCATCAACCGGTCCATCATTAAATACATGCCCTAAATGAGAGTCAGCTTGACGACTCCTAACCTCAATACGATGCATTCCATGAGAGTGATCTTGATGATTTGTCACCATTCGATTCTCAATTGGTTTTGAAAATGCTGGCCAACCACAACCAGATTGAAATTTATCTAAAGAAGAGAATAAAACCTCTCCACTGACGATATCTACATATATACCCTCTTCAAAAAAATCATCATACTTCCCAGTAAAAGCATGTTCCGTAGCTGAATTTTGGGTTACTTGATAAGCTGTATGTCCAATACGCTGACGCAATTCTTCTTGTGTTTCTTTCATTATAGTATCTCCTCCATTTGAGTTTGTTGAGGTTTAAAACCTAATTTTTCATAAAAAGAGACCGCTCTCTGATTATCATTCCAAACATTTAAAGTTATATTATAACACCCATGTTTCTTAGCATATTGTCTTGCAAAATCCATCAACTTTTGTCCAATTTGCTGACCTCTTACTTCCTCATCAATGCACAAATCATCTATATAGAGAGTTTTAAAGGACTTTCGAGGTAAGTCACGTTTTTCTTGTAATTGAAGAAACAAGTGGGCAACAACTTTACCCTCGTCTGATTCATAAACAAAGATAGGCCTTGATTCGTCCATCAGCATTTCTTTCAATTGTTCTTTAGAAAACTTACTTCCTCTTGTATGAAAAATATCTGGGCGAACCCCATGATGTAACACTAAAATTTGTTTCAATAGCTCTGCAATAGCAGGCAAATCTTTTTCTTTCGCTCTACGAATCATATCCACTCCTAACCTTTACCATTCCATTCAGCATAAAATTCGGCTAAATATAGTTCTAAAAAATCATGACGTTTTTGAGCAAGCATTTTCCCTTGTTTTGTATTCATAAGGTCTTTTAACTTTAATAATTTTTCGTAAAAATGCATGATAGCTGTATCCTGACCATTACGATACTCTTCTAAAGTGAGGTTTTCTCGTGGTTTTAAGTTAGGGTCATGAATTAAACGTCCTTTACTCCCTGAATAAGCCATCGTTCTTGCAATACCAATAGCCCCCATAGCATCTAGGCGATCTGCATCTTGAACAATTTGACCTTCCAATGTTTTCATAGTCAATCCAGTTCCTGCTTTGAATGAAATATTTTCAAGAATATCAAGGATATGTTCTACTTCTGCTATGGCAAGATCTTGACTATATAACCATTGAGTCAATTCATACGACGCTTGCTTACTATCTTGGCAGATTTTGTCATCAATAATATCATGCAAAAGTGCAGCCATTTGACAAATAAAGGTATTAGCACCTTCTTTGTGTGCTAATTCTACTGCAAGATTTCTTACTCTAACAATATGAAACCAGTCATGGCCACTTGGATCATTTTTTAATTTATGGTAAACCATATTTTCAGTTGCATTTAAAATCACATCTTCTCTTTTAACCATAGTCATATTATAGCTAATTTTCTAAAAAAATAAATGATTTAGCATATAAATGCAAAATCCTCCAAGAAATTCTTGAAGGATTTTATATATTAGCTCCGTAAAAGATTAATGGTGATGATGACCTACATGTGCATGATCTGTTTCTTCATGGTCATGATGTTCATCATGTGTTTTAGGGTTTTCTTTTTTACTATCAGCATTCGCTTGAGCAGATTTTTCAGTGTTTTTTTGGTGATTAGTATTATCTGAAACTTGTTTGTCCTCTTTAGAAGCCATAGCTGCTTTTTCAGCAAGACTACCATTTCCAACCATTGAACCTTCTACAACTGCTGGAAAATTCTTAGCTACTGCTTCAGGAATATTTTTTTCATTCAATTTCAATTGTGATGTTGGAACATTGTTATGGCTAAAATCAAGATTTGTAACTGTTTTGTTAGGTGTTTTAATATCTAAAGATTCAAGTTTATTTTTAGAAACACTTAAGGTCTCAAGTGAAGTATAATTATTAACACCTTCAAGTGATGTTAACTGATTATTAGTCACATTCAAGAATTTTAACGAACCTTGTTTATTTTTCAATACTAGTGACTTAATTTGGTTCCCTTCAGCTTCTACTTTAACAATTTCATCGCTCTCTTCAACACCATCTAATGATGCTAATTTCGCATTATTAATTGTTAAATTAGATACCTTAGGATTTTGCTTTAAGAAACTTAGATTGCTTGTATTCGTCTCATTTAAAAGAAGCGTCTCAAGACTAGTTGTTTTTAGAGTCGATAAGTCTGCGGATTTATTGTTTGATAAATCTAGAACTTTCAAATCTTTTTTACCAGAAAGTGCACTTAAATTCTTCACATTATTATGATCAAGGTGCAATTCTTGGAGTTTTGTCAAGTTTGATAACGGTGTCAAGTCAGAGATATTGTTATGACTCAAAACTAAGAATTGAAGGTTTGGTAATTCAGCCAATGGTTTTAGCGAAGTAATGCCATTATTAGCTGCAGCAATAAGACTTAATTGTTTATATTTTGTAAGGAAAGATAAATCCTTAATACCGTTTTGTGAAATATCCAATCCTTCTAATAGTGGCATCTTATCAAGGAAAGAATAATCTGTAATACCAGTATTTGTCATCCAAAGCTGTTTAAGTTTTTTGAATTGCAAAACTGGCGTCATATCATTAATCGGAGTAAACCCAATTCCTAGAACTTCAATATTAGGCATCAATGATAGACCAAAACGCTGGAATGGATTGGTTCTTTGTCCAATGTTAATCTTAGTAACAGTTGCAAGCCACTGACGCATTTTTTCAGGATTAGTTTCATTGGATGGGAATGGTGTTGGAGCATCTGCATGCAGAATATCCTGAATAATCTCATCATCAAAACCAATTTGTTTTAGAGTTGCCATACCAACTTTATCTTTTGCATGAGAGTGATCGTGGTGTCCATCTGGGATAGGCTTCCCAATTTCAATATCCTTACTTGCTATAGTGTGTGAGTGGTCATCATGTGGATATTTAAAGATGATACTCCCATCCTCTGACGTTAATACTTCAATTTGATTAGGATTTAAACCAAGCTTCTCTGCTAAATAAATTAATTTCTTTTGATCTTCATCAGATAATTTATTTGACTTAGTGTGCTCGTGTTCTTCATGCTTATGGTCGGACTCATCATGGTGATGACCTTTGTGATGATCTTCGTCATCATGATGTGGATTTGGAATTGGCTTACTTAGATCAATATCTTTGGCCATAATAACATGTGTATGATCATCATGTGGGTATTCAAATCCAATTTCACCATTTAGTGTTTTAAGGACTCTGATACGTGAAATATCTAAATGTAATTCACGAGCAAGGTAAGCTAGCTTATCTTTGATGTCCTTAGGTAAAGTATTTTCAGTTCTTGGCTTTTTACTTGATGGTGACTGTTTTTTAGAATCAACTTTCTTTTGTGGTTGGTAACGGTCAGCAATTGATCCCCATCCCCCTTTTCTTAAATCAGCAAAACTAATAAAATGCAGATGATTATGATGTTCTACTAAAATACCTGTTGGGGTAGTGCCTTTTATTCCTTGTCCATTGAATAAGAAACCATCACTTGTTGGGTGGTGAAGCCCTGCAATTTTAGAACTATTAACTCTGTAATGGCTATTATTTTGATTTCCTAAACGTGAAACAGCTCTACTTGCTTGTACTTGCTTTTGCTGAGATAAACTTGCTTTTGGAATATAGTGGAAATGATCACCATGTCTGACCACGTAGCCATTAGCATCTTCTGAAACAATATCTGCGGGATTAAAAACATAGCCATCATTTAATGTATTAACAGCTACCGCCCCTGCTTTAAAGTTTCTTACCGCTTGCTTTTTATTAGTTTTTGCATTTGCATTAGGAATTAAATAGCTAAATTTTGAACCTTTTAAATCAGAGTAAAAAATAAAATGAGAATGATTTCCATGTGCTACAACGATTCCAGAATCGGTATGAGATAAAATCTTCGAATCTTTAGTCAGTAAAAAGCCATCATCAGTTGGAAAGTCAACCCCTGCAACACCCTTGCGTTTTTTATGACTTTCCTTAACAGAGACTTTCTTTTTATTAGCTTTTTTCTTAGCAACCTGCTTTGTTTTAATATGATGAGAATTTTTGTGTTCTTGAGTATGACATGCCGTAAGAGCAAAATGGCATGACAGGACAAGACCAGCTAGAGCAATAATTTTTTGACCTTTCATGAGTCCTCCATAAATGTTTTTTCGTTTTAGTTAATTAGTTAATTATATCAGATGTTTTTCTTTTTGCAATACTATTTGCCATCTTTTTGTTATTTAGTTACTAACAAAAACTCATTTATAGCTCATTTATATTTAAACAAAGATATTATAAAGCCATATTATTTGATAATTGCAGACAAAGAAAAAGTAACTTAAGCACGAAGCTAAGTTACTTTAAAATAGATAAATGATATCATCTTTCTGAATTATTTTTTGTCATCATCGTCCATTGATAAAACACTTAAGAAAGCTTCCTGAGGAACTTCGACGGAACCAATTGCTTTCATGCGCTTTTTACCAGCTTTTTGTTTTTCAAGCAACTTACGTTTACGTGAAACGTCACCACCATAACATTTTGCTAAGACATTTTTGCGTAGTGCTTTTATATCAGAACGAGCCACAATTTTTTGTCCAATAGCTGCTTGGATAGGAACTTCAAACTGCTGACGAGGAATGATTTTTTTCAACTTATCAACGATCAATTTACCACGTTCATAAGCAAATTCTTTGTGAACAATAAAGCTTAAAGCATCAACTTTATCACCATTTAAAAGAATATCCATTTTAACTAACTGTGAGCGACGATATTCGGAAATTTCATAATCAAAACTAGCATAGCCTCGTGTTGATGATTTAAGCTTATCAAAGAAGTCAAACACAATTTCAGCTAAAGGAATTTGGTAAATAACATTAACACGATTATCATCAATATAATCCATTGTTACAAAGTCACCACGTTTACGTTGTGCTAACTCCATTACAGCACCGACAAATTCTTGAGGAACCATAATTTGCGCCTTAACATATGGTTCTTCAATGCTGTCAACACGAGTAGGATCAGGAAATTCAGATGGATTCGAAACTTCAAGCATTTCACCGTCAGTTGTATTAACATGATAAACTACTGATGGTGCAGTCATAATAAGATCAATATTGAACTCTCGTTCCAAGCGCTCTTGGATAACGTCCATATGTAAAAGTCCTAAGAAACCACAACGGAAACCAAACCCTAATGCTTGTGATGTTTCCGGTTCAAACTGTAGACTAGCATCATTCAATTGTAATTTTTCAAGGGCTTCACGCAGATCGTTATACTTATTTGATTCAATTGGATAAAGACCGGCAAAAACCATCGGGTTCATTTGCTTATAGCCATGCAAAGGTTCTATTGCTGGGTTATTAGCAAGGGTAATGGTATCACCAACACGTGTATCAGCAACCGTTTTAATTGAGGCAGCAATATACCCTACATCTCCAGTTGCTAAAAAATCACGTCCAACTGCTTTGGGAGTGAAAATACCAACCTCAGTAACGTCGAAGGTTTTACCATTAGACATCATTTGAATTTTATCTCCTGGCTTAACCATACCATTTACAATCCTTACTTGCAGAATTACCCCACGATAAGCATCGTAAACAGAATCAAAAATTAAAGCTTGCAGAGGAGCATCTACTTCCCCAGTCGGAGCAGGAACTTTTTCAACGATCTGCTCTAAAATTTCTTCAATACCAATCCCTGCCTTAGCTGAGGCAAGCACAGCTTCTGAAGCATCTAGACCAATAACATCCTCTACTTCTGCACGTACACGTTCTGGATCTGCTGCTGGTAAATCAATTTTATTAATAACTGGTAGTATCTCTAAATCATTGTCTAGAGCCAAATAAACATTTGCCAGAGTTTGAGCTTCAATTCCTTGAGCTGCGTCAACAACCAGTATAGCACCCTCACAAGCTGCTAATGAACGTGATACTTCATATGTGAAGTCAACATGCCCTGGCGTGTCAATCAAGTGAAAAATGTAAGTTTCACCATCTTTAGCAGTATAATTAAGCTCAATAGCATTTAACTTTATAGTAATCCCACGCTCACGTTCTAGATCCATAGAGTCCAACAGCTGCGCCTGCATTTCACGACTAGAAACCGTTTCTGTTTTCTCTAAAATACGGTCTGCTAAGGTTGATTTTCCATGGTCAATATGAGCGATAATCGAAAAGTTTCTAATCTTTTCTTGACGTTTCTTCAAATCTTCAATATTCATTCTATTTCCTATACAATTTGATATGTTTAACTTCTAAAATATTAAAACAGTCCTATAGACTCTAGAATATTATATCAAAAAGAAGACCGATGTAAAAGAGAATTAACACTTGAACATCAATCTTCATTAAGTCTATTAGTTATTGAACCAAATGGCTATCTCGCGAGTTGCAGATTCAGGTGAGTCTGACCCATGAACAATATTACATGTCGCTTGATTTGGAGAGGGAGCTTGTGCAAAATCTCCTCGAATAGTTCCTGGAAGGGCATCTTTGGGGTTAGTACTCCCCATCATGGTGCGCCAAGTTGAAATGACCTCTTCTCCCGAAATAACTCCAATGATTACTGGACCACTAGTCATATAATCTACTAACGTTGGAAAGAATGGTCTATCCGTCAGTTCTGCATAATGTCTTTTCAAAATATCTGCATCTGCATGTCTAACCTCTAAGCGATCAATAGAGAAGCCTCGACGCTCAATACGACTAATAACTTCTCCAATAAAACCACGTTTTACACCATCAGGTTTTATCATAAAAAAGGTTTGTTCCATAATATTAGCACCTCATTTCTTTCTCCACTATTATAACATGAAAATATGTTTTCTGTAACTTCCAACTGTATTTCAAAAAAGGAGTATCGGACACTCCTTAACTATATTAATAGGTGAGATCCATCATAGCTGTTAGTTGATTATGGATAGGTTCTCCACTACTTTCCTTGTAAGCTTGCAAGTATTAGTGACAAAGAAACACCAGCAATCACTAAAAGAACCAACGCTGTCAAACTAATAATTAAGTAAAGCGTAGAACAATCTTGCCCTTTAACCATAAGGTTGGAATTATAGCCTTTCATATCTCTTTTATCGACACATTCTCTTTGAATCCGAAAAACAATTCGAATTTTCTACTAATAGACACACCTCTAAATGACGTTCATATTTTTTAGTCGCCAATATATAAGTTTCCCAATCAAACTGATAAATTGGGGTGATTTCGTTAGCTTGGCCAACTAAGTTCTGAATTACGTCTTGAATTAATCTAATTACCGCCTTCCCCCACATTCTCTGAAAATTTATTTCAGTATAACAAAAAACTAGAACACCACAATGGTGCCCTAGCATAATAACAGCACAGCTTTAAAACATCAGTACCAACAAATGATTTTGTACCATCGTTTTGGAACCATTCGAAACAGCACAGCTCTAAAACGCAAGAAATGGCAAAACGGACAGTTATTAAGTTTTGGAACCATTCGAAACAGCACAGCTCTAAAACGTCGACTTTATATTACAACAAAAACAATTTGTTTTGGAACCATTCGAAACAGCACAGCTCTAAAACTGGAATCCATACAGTACGCCTATCAAGGTTGTTTTGGAACCATTCGAAACAGCACAGCTCTA
>NZ_KV806614.1:154564-154787 GCF_001811765.1 Streptococcus sp. HMSC076H09
GAACCATTCGAAACAGCACAGCTCTAAAACAAAAATTCGTGAGTACACACAATCTCCTGAGTTTTGGAACCATTCGAAACAGCACAGCTCTAAAACTGATTGCAGCATCAGTTGCATTTCCCGAGAGTTTTGGAACCATTCGAAACAGCACAGCTCTAAAACTTGAGCCAATCTCTAACCGTAGTATACTTCGTTTTGGAACCATTCGAAACAGCACAGCTCT
>NZ_KV806614.1:154887-155112 GCF_001811765.1 Streptococcus sp. HMSC076H09
TGGAACCATTCGAAACAGCACAGCTCTAAAACATAATCATCCATCATAACAACAGGACTAATGTTTTGGAACCATTCGAAACAGCACAGCTCTAAAACAAATAAGCACTTCTTTATGTTTAATTGTGTGTTTTGGAACCATTCGAAACAGCACAGCTCTAAAACTTTGTTCTATATTATCCATTAGAGGTTTGTGTTTTGGAACCATTCGAAACAGCACAGCTCT